>PWOG01000223.1 GCA_003557565.1 Desulfobulbaceae bacterium | reverse complement strand
TGGCCTTGAGCCCCATGAGCTTGCGCATGGCCTCGGAGGTCTTGCCCTTGGCCCGGGCCTCCAGCAGGCGGCCCAGAAGAATCAGGGTGGTGATCACCGTGGCCACGTCGTAGTAAAGCTGGTAGGGAAAGCCCAGCCCGGTGAGAAAGTCCGGGGCCAGGGTCATGGCGGCGCTGTAGGTCCAGGCCGAGGTGGTGCCCATGGCCACCAGCACGTTCATGTCGCTGGTGCCATGACTGAGCGCCGCCCAGGACCCCCGGTAAAAACGCCAGCCGGAGACAAACTGAACCGGGGTGGTAAGCAGCAGCAGGGTATAGGGGTTACCCAGCCAGGCCGGCACCACCGCCACCGCCCAGTCGTGCCAGCGCTGGGGCATCATCTCCGGCAGGCTGCCGTACAGCACCACGGCGGTGAGCAGGGCGGCCAGGGAGAAATCGATCTGCAAGCGCCGCATACTGCGCGCCCGTTCTTCCCGCTCGCGATCCACCGCCGCCGCATCCTGCTCGGCCGGGGCGGCCTTGAAACCCAACGAATCCACCACCGCCATCAACTCTTCCGGGGTGATCCGGCCCGGGTCATACTCAACCACTCCTTTTTCCGCCGGCAGATTGACCCGGGCGGCGCTCACTCCATCCTGGCGGGAGAGCACCTTTTCGATCCGGGCCACGCAGGAAGCGCAGGTCATCCCGGAAATTTTCAGATCCAGCCGGGCAAAAGCAGTTTTGGATTCAGCCGCTTTCAAGACGGGGGTTTTCATAAAGACGGCTCCGAACAATCGTTGCTATTGGGTTGTCATATTCATCACACCAGGATACCTGGTGGACATCCTGGCTAAACTCCTCCAAAATGTTTTATAATACAAGAATTTTCTCGTCTTTAAAACCTTTCGCCCTGGTCGCCGAACGTAAGTGATCACGGTGGCAAAATGGTAAGCGCCCGCAGGGTGCCGCAGGTTGTGGTGAACCTCGACGGCGAAGCGTACATCAGTACGTGAGCCGGCCCGATCACCGCTTTCGGCGGTGCCCTGTGATTGCTTACCGCCGAACCGGCATTATCATGAATAAACGCACCATAACCATAACCGCAGCGGTGCTCGCTCTGCTGTTGCTTGCAGCCGGCGGTCTTTACGGCCTGCGGGAAGTGATCATCGGACCGCGCCTGCTGGCCGCCGCCAATTCCTACCTGGCCCCGGCCCTGGGTGTGGAGCTGCAGGCCGACCAAATCGGGGGTAACTATTATAATACCCTGCTGCTGAAGGATGTCCGCACCGTTGAAGCGGCAAAGGCCGGCGATGCCGACTCCCCCGGCGGTGACCCGAGCCCGCCCCTGCTCAAGCTGCAGGCCCATCAGGTACGGCTTGCCTATCACCTGCCGGCCCTGCGCCACGGTTTGACACCCTTTCTGGCCACCCTCAGCGTCGAACTGCAACAGGGCAGCCTGACCGTGACCCCGGCCGACACCGCCGAAGCACCTCCCCGAAGCGAACCCGGGTTGCCTCAATTGGCCGCCATCAACCATATCCTGGACACCACCGCCGAACTGGCCGCGATCCTGCCGGCCCTGACCATCCGGCAACTCGATTTTCATCTTTACAGCAAAGACCTGGTCCTCTACGCCGAAGCCCTCGACCTGGAGTTGAGTCCCGCCACCGCCACCGCCGACGGACTTTCACAGTTGAACCTGCACAGCCCCAAGCTCAGCCTGAATCATCCCCGGCTGCAAAAACAGCAGGCACCCCTCAAGCTGGAGCTGCGGGCCCGGGCCAACAATCCGGGCGGCGAGATAACCATTCCCCGGCTTGACTGGGATGATCTGCTGACCATCAGCGCCGGCCGACTCCACTGGTCCGGCGGTGAAGACGGCGAAGATGATCCTGCCCGCCATGTTCCGGCAGAAGCCGCCCCCCTTGCCGCCCCGCCCCGGATCGGGCTGGAACTGCCCCTGCGGGTGCTGACCACGGACGTGAACCTGCAGGGGGAACTGACCCCGGAGAACTGGCGCTGGGATTTGGCCAGCGAGCCCTTCGACCTGGCGGAACTGCCCCTCATCCTGGCCGAACCGCCACACCTGGCCGGCGAAATCAGGGCCCGGAGCCAGCTGGATTTTGCCCCCGACGCCCCCCTGGCCACCCTCAACGGTGAGCTGGAAATACAGTTGCGCCGGGGTGAGTGGGCCAAGCACCGCCTGGACGATATGGACCTGAAAACGAGTTTCCGCCACGGCGAGATGCAACTGGCCCGGCTGACCGCCCGCCTGGGCGACAACCACCTGGACCTGCACGGCTTGCAACTGCCCCTGGACGCCGTTAACGACGGTGATATCCGGCAACTGCTGAAGCAAGGAGAGCTGGCTGAACTGAAGATCGATTTCCGCGATCTGCCGGATCTTCTTGCCATCGCCGGGTTGTCGCCGGAGACCACCCACTGGGCGGGCCTGAACTGGCAGCGGCTTCAGCTGGAGGCCGGTTTGGCCCAGGGGGTTCTTTCACTACAAAACTCCCGCCTGGAAGGCGACCCCGGCCACTTCGATCTGGCCCGGGCCACCATCGGCCCCTGGCCCCGGGACGACGACTTCTGGAACCTTCCCCTGGCGGGCGAAATGAGCCTGGCCATGGATCGGCTTGACGACATCAGCGCCGCCTGGGCCGCCTGGCAACTGCCGGAGTTGAGCGGCCAGATCAGGGCCGACCTGGCGCTGGAAGGCAGCCCCGCCGACCCCCGGGGCCGGTTGAGCCTGGAGGGCACCGCTCTGAGCTGGCAAGACCTCACCCTGGATCTGCTGAAGCTGGAAGTCCGGGGCGACCGCCGGCGGCTGCACATCGATGATTTCCTCCTGCGGCGGGACGCCGATTATTTCCGGGCCGGGGTAATTCTTGACCCGGATTCAATACTGGCTGCCATCGGCGAGAGCAGCGGGGAAACGGTACCGGATCAACCACTGTGGCAACAGCTCACCTGGGAGGATCTGGACAGCTCCTTGGCGATGGCCGACATCGCCGCCTATACCGAATTTCTGCCGCCGCCATGGCAGCTTGGCGGCAGTCTGCAAGGGGAGATCAGCGGGGGCGGCAGCCTTCGCCACCCCCACCTGGAGGGCTCCCTGCAACTGGAAAATATTCGCCCGCCCGGCTTTACCGCCTCGCCATTGCAAAAGCCGGAACCGGGGCAAATGCCGACGGTGGATGAAATTGCCACCGCGTTCAGAATCGATGATAAACAGCTGGAGATCAGCCACCTGACCATCCGCCATGGCGAAGACCGGCTGCGG
>PWOG01000109.1 GCA_003557565.1 Desulfobulbaceae bacterium | reverse complement strand
TGGCCGAAGCCCCGCCGCGATACTCGTCGTATTCGCCGGCCTCGCCCCAGACATTGACCAGGGGTTCGGAGGTGGGTTTCTTGGTGATCAGGTTGATCACCCCGCCGATGGCGTTGCTGCCGTAGAGGGCCGAGGCCGGCCCCTTGACCACCTCGATGCGCTCGATATTACTGCTGTTTAATTCCCGAAAATTGACCCCGCCGCTGCCGTAGGTCCGGCTGGGCCGGCCGTCGACCAGCACCAGGGTGTAGGGATTGGTGAAATGGGTGGGCACCCGGATGGAGGTGAGCTCTTCATCGCCGCCGAAATTGCTGGTCAGCACCCCCGGAACCCGCTGCAGAATCTCCCCGGCGTTGCGGTACTTGACCTTTTCCACTTCATCCTGATCGATGACATCGATGGTGGCGGTGGATTCCTGCCGCTGCTCTTCGATGCGCGACGAAGTCACCACCACCTCGTCGAGCTCCCGCTCGATTTCCCCGGCCATTGCCGAACCGGCAAAAGCGCCGAGGGCTATAATTGATACCCCCACCTTCTTCATGTATCTCTCCTCAGTGTAACTAATCACAGGTTTTTTCCCCGTAGGCGGTCACGGGGTGCCGCAGGTTGCGGCAAGCCCCGACGGCGATGCCTGCATCAGTACCTGAGCCGGCCCGATCACCGCTTTCGACGGCGCCCCTTGATCGCTTACTCCTCAATGACTCCTTGTTCACTCCGGACTGCTGTAAAAAACGCAACCGCCCAGCCCGGGCATTATAGCCAACTATCAGGATGCGACAATGTGGCGAATTGTCGCATGCCGGCGGGTCTGCCAGCGTGGTATCCCTTGGGCGGTGTGCAGGGACAATCCCAGGGGTTATTTATCATCCTGAGTTGCCAAACTGACCCGAAGAACAAAGATGTCAGCGATAGTGCTGTTTTCTGCTGCGTCTGGTTATCCAGTTTGCTAAATTTTTGGAAATAATCCGGGGGGAGAATAGAGCGAGCGCGGGGGGCAGCAACTTCGTTCCGAGTTACTTTGGAGTTCAACTGAATTGGTAAGGAAATAAAAAAAACACCGGCAAATAATAAAAGATAGGATAAAATATACGAACAATCAGATGGAGGATCAGCCATGAGTGACAAGCGCCAGCGCCGACGGGCCATGAAGCGACGCCTGAGCAAGCAGCAGGCCCGGTACCGGACTCCGGTGACTTTCTGGACCCTGGTAATCATGTTCGTGGCGGCCCTGGCTCTGTTTCTGGGCCGGGCCGGCGGCTTGTTTTAAGCCTGTCCGGGGGAGTCGTTGCCGGCCGCCGGCTGCTCACCGGGATGTAGGTGATGGTGGATGACCGCCGCCAGTTCGGGGCCGATGCCCGGCACGGCGGCCAGTTCCGCCTGGCTGGCGGCGGCGACGGCCTTCAGGCTGCCCAGATTTTTAAGCAGGACCTGCTTACGGGTCGGCCCCACCCCGGGAATCTGTTCCAACTGGGAGGCCAGCTGCTTTTTGCCGCGCAGCCGGCGATGAAAGGTAATACCGTAGCGGTGGGCCTCGTCCCTTAGGCGCATGAAAAAGAGCAGCACCGGTGAATGGCTCGCCAGGGTCAGGGGGTTTTTGCGGCCCGGCCGGAAGAGCCTTTCCCCGGCGTCTTCCCGATCCTTGGCGATGGAGACCAGTTCCGGGGCCGTTAATTCCAGTTCGTCCAGCACCGCCTGGGCCACCCCCAGCTGGCCTTTGCCGCCGTCGACGACCAACAGGTCGGGCAGGGTGCGTTCGGCACTGCTGCGGCGCAAGTGGCGCCGCAGTACCTCCCGCATCATGGCATAGTCGTCGGGGGTATCAAGTTCGCGGATGTGAAAGCGGCGATAGCGGGAGCCTTCCTTTTCCCCTTCGCGGAAGGAGACCAGGGAGCCCACGGCCTCCTTGCCGCCGAGATTGGAAATATCCAGACATTCGATGCGCTCCGGGATCGCTTCCAGCTTCAGGGCCCGGCGGATGGCCTCGCCCAGCCGCCGCCAGCCGGCCTGCTGCTGCTCCTGGGCCGCCAGTACCTGTTCGGCGTTGTCGCCGGCCATTCCCACCAGGGTTTTTTTGTCGCCCCGCCGGGGGACCGTCAACTGCACCGGCCCGCCCCGTTTTTCACTCAGCCATTCAGCCAGGGCCACCGCTCCCTCGGGCTCCAGGGGCAGCAAAATACGGCGGGGGATCAAACGGCCGACCGGCTCATAAAAACGGCGCAGCAGTTCGGCCAGAATCTCGTCGTCGGTCCCCATGGGTTCGTCCAGGGGAAACTCCCGCTTGTCGGCCAGGGCCCCTTCGCGCACCAGCAGCAGCGCCGCCGCCACCTGCCCCTGTCGGCGGACCAGGCCGAAGACATCGATATCGGCCCGCTCCCGGCTGAGTACCACCTGTTTCTCCAGGGTCTGGTTCAGGGCCCGGATCTGGTCCCGCAGGCCGGCGGCTTCTTCAAAGCGCAGGGCGGCGGCCGCCTCTTGCATCCGGTTTTCCAGGTCGCGGGTCAGTTCCCGTTTCCGGCCTTCCAGAATGGCCAGCACCCTTTCCACCCTTTCCCGGTATTGCTCCGGGCCGATGGCGCCGATACAGGGGCCGGGGCAGCGGCCCATCTGATGGTTGAGGCAGGCCCGCTGACCGGGGGTGAACTTCCTGGACTTGCAACGGCGCAGGGGAAAGAGGGAGTTGAGCAGGCGCAGGGTTTCCCACATGGCCGCCGGCGAGGAATAGGGGCCGAAGTAGCGGGCACCGTCGTTGGCCACCCGGCGGGTCATTAACAGCCGGGGCCACTCTTCCTGGACCGTAACCTTGAGATGGGGATAGCTCTTGTCGTCCCGGAGAATGACGTTGTAGCGGGGGCGATGCTGCTTGATCAGGCTGGCCTCTAAAATCAGGGCCTCTTTTTCGGTGCGGGTGAGCATGGTGTCCACCTTCGCCACCCTGCTCAGCATCATCGCGGTCTTGCTGCGGGCCGCCGGATCGATCCGGGTGTAGGAAAGCAGTCTCTTGCGCAGGCTGACGGCCTTGCCCACGTACAGTACCTGACCGGCGCCATCCCGCATCAGATAGACCCCGGGACTGTCCGGCGCCTCCTTGATCATTGCCTGCTCAAACATCTTTACTCGTAAGCTCGCACAGGGCACCGCATCTGGCGGCGATCGGGCCGGCTCACGTACTGATGTACGCATCACCGACCCGATCGCCGCAACCTGCGGTGCCCTGCGACCGCTTACCCTTTGGCCCCCGTGGTCACTTATCTTTACTCAATCAACTTCGCACAACTCAAGCC
>PWOG01000133.1 GCA_003557565.1 Desulfobulbaceae bacterium | reverse complement strand
GGGGGCAAAAAGACAAGAGAGCACGGCCAGGGCCCGCTGACCGCTGATCCGGATAATCCCGATTCCCCCGGCCCCGGGGGGCGTGGCGATAGCGGCGATGGTGGCCTGGTCAAATTCAGCAAAAGAGTCCATACAACACAAAGGCCGGGTAAACCCGGCCCAAAAAATTGGTTAAAATGCGTGCTGGTTGCCGGTCTGTCCGAACCGGACCGGGCAGCTCCCCAAAAAAACCATGAGCGGAACCGCTCACCGTTTTCGCCGGCGACGACCCTTTCCCGGAGGATGGATCAGCACCTTCTTGAAAATACCTTCCCCAACGCTGCGGCTGCGCACCTCTTCGTGCTGGAGAATCATATGAACGGTCCGTCGCTCCGCCGGGCCCATGGCCGCCATGGTCCGGGTCTTGCCGGTGTTTTTGACCTCGGCGGCCAGCTCCCGGGCCCGGCTTTCCAACTGGCCCCGGCGCTCGGCCCGGAAACCGTCGGCGTCGAGTTCCAGTACCACCCGTTTGCCCAGCTGCTTGCTAAGCATCTTGCGCAACAGGTACTGTAGGGCGTCCAGGGTCTGGCCCTGGGGACCGATCACTTGTTCCCGCCGGCCGCCCAGGAGATCGATCAGCAGCTTGCCGCTGCTCCTGTCCTGCTCCAGCCGGATCTCGGCCGGGCCGGTACTCAACTCCAGCAACCGGGCCACGGTGTCTTGCACCGCCGCCATCTCCTCGGCGTTCAACGGCTCCATGGGAGATTTGGCCGCCAGGCCGGGCTCGTCTTCCTCCCCGCTGTCGCCGGCTGTCGTGGGCTTTTCTCCGGCGGCCGGTTTCCCCGGAGTTTTTTCCCCGGGGGCCGATTTTTTTTCCTGAAAGTCTCCGGTGCCCGCAGGGGTTGCCGCGCCCTCGGGATACTTCCCGGCCCCCCGGCTCGTGACCGCCGTAGCCTCTCCCTGCTCCTGAGCCGCTTCGCGGACAGCCGGCGGCGGCCCGGGTTCATCATTTTTTTCCAGATCCGTGCGCAGGCTGACCCGGATCACCGCCGGGCGCTTGCCAAAGCCAAGGATACCGGCGAATCCGGTGCTGACCACCTGGATTTCCAGGTCCTCCCGGGCTACCCCCAGGGCGTCACAGGCCGCCGCAACGGCCTGTTCAACATCGCTCCCCCTGTATTCCACCTCATATTTCCTCGAAGCACTCATCGCCGGCTACTCCTAGTCTTTCTGACGGTAAATCATGTACTGCTGGGAAATGGTCAGAACATTGTTGATGAACCAGTACAGAACCAGCCCCGAGGCAAAGTTGAGAAAAAGGAAGAAAAAGACCACCGGCAGAAAGAGCATGATCTTGGCCTGCATGGGATCGGAAATCGGGGTCATTTTCTGCTGGACGAACATGCTGCCCGCCATCAGCAGGGTCAGGACCGGGATCCCTCCCAGGAAGGGAAGATCAAAGCCGATATAAAGCCGGTCCGGGGCTGACAGATCATTGATCCAGAGCATGAAGGGGGCATGTCGTAACTCAATGGACTGAAGCAGCACCTTGTACAGGGCGAAAAAAACCGGGATCTGCAGCAGCATGGGCAGGCAGCCCCCCAGGGGGTTGACCTTGTAGGTCTGGTACAGCTTGAGCATCTCCTGCTGCTGACGCTGCTTGTCATCCTTGTATTTTTCCCGCAGCTTGACCATCTTGGGCTGGATCTTCTGCATCACCTTCATGGATTTCAGGCCTTTGTGGGTCAAGGGCCAGAAGGCGATCTTAATCAGAATCGTCACCAGGATAATGGCTACCCCGAAGTTACCGACGATACCATGAAGAAAATTCAACAGGTAAAAGGCGGGACGGGCCAGAAAATCGAACCAGCCGAAGTTGACCGACCGCTCCAGCTCATGACCCAATTCCTTGAGCAGAGGGAGCTTCTTGGGGCCGTAATAAACCTGGTAATCGTAACGCTGGACGCCTCCTGCGGGAATTACATCCACCGCCGATGCCAGCACCGTGGCAGCCATGTCCTCGCGGGGCGAAGAAAAATGGGCCGTGGCCTGTCCTCCTTCCAGGGGGATGATGCTGCTCAAAAAGTAGGAATCGTGGTAACCGGCCCAACGCACCATACCGGTATAGCTGCGGCCGTCCCGTTCATCGGCCAGGTCCCGAACCCGGACCTCCTCGATCTCATTGTCCACCAGGGCCACCGGGCCACTGTAAAGAAAGTGATCCAGGGGATCATCTTTGTCGGTAAAGGCCCGGTTGGCCAATGTCAGATATGGTGCCCCCTGCAGAGGAACTTCTCCCCGATTGCGGACCTCCACCGAAACATCGAAAAGATAGTCACCATCACGAAAGGTGTAAGTGCGGACAAACTCCAACCCCAAAGGAGACTGGGCCCGCATGGTCAGGGTGCGTTCCTGGCCCTGGCCGACCACCATGCTGTCCTGATCGGCCTGGAAATGAAGCATTTCCGCCCGGGCTGGCTCCACCCCCCAGGAAAAAAGCAACGGCAGTCCATCCTCGGGCTCGGTGCGCACCAGGTCTTTGGGGGGAGAGTCGGGATCCACGGTCTCCCGGTGTTCGTTGACCCTAAAGCTCTTAAGGGTGCCGCCGGCCTCGGAAATAATCGCCGTGTAAAGATCGGTTTCAACCCTGATCTCCCGAGCCTGGTCGTCGGATGCAAGCAGGGTGGCCACATCCACCGGCTCCTGGAGAGGGTCATCCAGGGCCGAAACACCGGGATCCGGAGGGGAGGCGGGGTCAACCCCGGGCTGCTGACCGGCGGCGACATGTTCGGCTTCATCGGGCTGCTCCGGCGCCGGGGGCGGGGGCATGAAGAGAAATTGATAAATCAACAAAACCGCCATTGACAACACAATGGCGATGAGAGCACGATAGTTTTCCATAAGAGACTAGAGTTCCTTTACTTAACCGGATCGAAGCCTCCGGGGCTGAAGGGATGACAGCGCAGAATTCTTTTCAGCGCCAGGTAACCGCCGCGCCAGACCCCGTAGGTAGTGATGGCCTCATGGGCGTATTGGGAGCAGGTCGGAATGAACCGGCAGCTGGGTGGAAAAAGTGGAGAGAGGGCCAACTGATAAAAACGCACCAGGGCCAGGCAGCCGCGACGCAACCAGCGCCCGGGGCCGAATGCACAGCGGCGATCGTCGGAAGACTGGCCGTGATGGTGGTTGCCGCAGCTCATGACCGTCTCTATAGCTCCCGGGCCAGCCCGGCCAGTTCCTGCCTCCCCGTGAGCGGGCGGCGCAGGGCGTCGGCCACGGCGGCGGGAGAATCGGGAGGGAAATTTTT
>PWOG01000190.1 GCA_003557565.1 Desulfobulbaceae bacterium | reverse complement strand
GCAGGGTGTTGACGTCCAGGTCGTTGGTGGGCTCGTCCAGCAGGATGACGTTGGCCCCGGACTTGAGCATCCGGGCCAGTTGCACCCGGTTACGCTGGCCGCCGGACATCATCCCCACCTTGCGCTGCTGCTCGGTGCCGGAGAAGTTAAACCTGGCCACATAGGCCCGGGAGTTGATCTCGCGGCTGCCCAGCTTGATCACCTCCTCGCCCTCGGTGATCGCCTGCCAGATGGTATCCTCGGGGTTCAGCGACTCCCGCTCCTGGTCAACACAGGCCAGCTTGACCGAATCCCCCACCCGGATGGCGCCGGCATCCGGCTGCTCCCGGCCGGTGATCAGTTTAAAGAGGGTGGTCTTGCCCGCCCCGTTGGGGCCGATCACCCCGACAATGCCGCCCGGAGGCAGGGAAAAGGAGAGGTTGTCGAAGAGCAGCTGGTCGCCGAAGGACTTGGTCAGCCCGTCGGCCTCGATGACGGTCTTGCCCAGACGCGGTCCGGGCGGGATGTAGATCTCCAGTTCCCGGCCCCGCTTCTCTCCTTCTTCCTTCAGCAGATCCTCGTAGGCGTTGATCCGGGCCTTGGCCTTGGCGTGCCGCCCCTTGGGGGTCATCTTGATCCACTCCAGCTCCCGGGCCAGGGTCTTCTGCCGGTCGGTCTCCTTTTTTTCCTCGAGCGCCAGGCGTTTTTGCTTCTGTTCCAGCCAGGAGGAATAGTTGCCCTTCCAGGGAATGCCCTGGCCCCGGTCCAACTCGAGAATCCAGCCGGCCACGTTGTCCAGGAAATACCGATCATGGGTCACCGCGATGATGGTGCCGGCGTAACGCTGGAGATGGTGCTCCAGCCAGGCCACGGTTTCGGCGTCCAGGTGGTTGGTGGGCTCGTCCAGCAGGAGGATGTCCGGCTCCTGCAGCAGCAGACGGCACAGCGCCACCCGCCGCTTCTCCCCGCCGGAGAGCACCTTGATCACGGTATCACCCGGCGGGCAGCGCAGGGCGTCCATGGCCATCTCCAGGCGGGCGTCGAGATCCCAGGCATTGAGGGCGTCCAGCTTTTCCTGGACCTTGGCCTGACGGGCGATCAGCTTGTCCATGGCGTCGTCGTCCATGGGCTCGGCAAACTGCATGTTGATCTCATTGAACTCGTTGACCAGGTCCACGGTCTCCTGGACCCCCTGCTCCACCACCTGGCGCACGGTGAGACTGTCATCGAGAGCTGGCTCCTGGGGCAAATACCCCAGGGAATAGCCCGGCGACACATGGGTCTCGCCGTTGAATTCCTGGTCCTCGCCGGCCAGTATCCGCAACAGCGAGGATTTGCCCGAGCCGTTCATGCCGAGCACCCCGATCTTGGCCCCGTAAAAATACGACAGACTGATATCCTTGAGGATCGGCTGTTTGTCGTAATACTTGCTCACCCTGTTCATCGAGTAGATGATTTTATCCGGTTCGTTGCTCATAATCCTTATCCTCTATATATGATACTTTGTAAGCGATCACAGGGCACCGCCGAAAGCGGCGATCAGGCCGGCTCACGTACTGATGTACGCTTCGCCGCCGAGGCTCACCACAACCTGCGGCACCCTGTGACCGCTTACCATTTTGGCCCTGTGATCACTTATGATACTTTTACCCTTTCACCAAAGGCTGAAAGCGGTCGGCAAAGGGCCGTAAACGTTAAACAGTACCGCAGGGCCCCATTTAACCCCAATCATCACCTTTTGGCAACCGGGGCAAAAGATGAGCCGGAATCTCGGCCGGCGGCGCCGGGCCCACACTAATTGCTTGAAAAATAACAAATTCTGCTGCATGCTGGCGCTCATACCGATCACCGCAGTAAAAACTACCGTAACCAATCACCGGTAAGGGGACAGAGGACATATGGCGGAAGGCAGAAGAACCAAAAACGGCTTTTGAACTCCAACCCCTCCGGCTCCTGTCTCCGGGGAGCATACCATGCAGCCAATCATAAGTGATCACCAGGTAACTGATCACGGGGCCCACGGGGTAAGCGGTCACAGGGTGCCGCAGGTTGTGGTGAGCGGGACGACGAAGCGTACCCCGGTACGCAAGCCGGCCCGATCACCGCAAGATGCGGCGCCCTGTGACCGCTTACAGCCGATCCTGACGGTGGACCACGAGGCCCGACTGAGCGGAATAGACTCCGGGTTACGCGGCATCATCAAAAAGCAGTTGACCCTGGACAATCCCAAGTACCGCGATGCCCGCAAGTTTGGCCGCTTTATCGGCAAAAACCTCCCCCCCAAGCTCTATTTCTTTCGCGAGACCCCGGATTTTATCGCCTTTCCACGGGGCTGGGCCAACCAGGCGGTGCGGCTCTGCCGGCGAGAGCTGGACCAGGATCCGCAAATCATCGACCAGCGCCGGCTCTGCGAACCGGAATCATTTACTTTCCAGGGCGAGTTGCGGCCTTACCAGCAACAGGCCTTGGAGGCGATCCTGGCCCGCGACTTCGGGGTGCTGGAGGCCGGCACCGGCTCCGGCAAAACGGTGGTGGCCTGCGCCCTGTTTGCCGCCCGCAACCAGCCCACCATCATCCTGGTCCACACCAAGGAGCTGCTCTATCAATGGGCGGAGCGGGTCGAGCAGTTTCTGGGCATCAAAGCCGGTCTGCTGGGCGACGGCCACCGGCGCATCAAGCCCCTGACCGTGGCCATCGTCAACTCCGCCCGCCGGCGGATCCGGGAGCTGCCGACCCTGTTCGGCCAGCTCTGCGTCGATGAATGCCACCGAGTGCCCTCTTCCCTGTTCACCGAGGTGGTCACCGCCTTTGACTGCCGCTACATGCTCGGCCTTTCCGCCACCGCCTATCGGCGCGACGGACTGACCCAGTTGATCGGCTTTTACCTCGGGGAACGGGTGCACCGCATCGACATCGGCGATCTGCAGCGCAGCGGCGCCATCCTCAAGGCCCGGCTGATCCAGCGCCCCACCGGCTTTCGCTATGTCTACCGCAGCAATTATCAGGCCCTGATGAAGGCGCTGACCGCCGACAAAAACCGCAACCGCCTGATCGCCGAGGATATCGCCAGGGAAGCAAAGGCCCTGGAACAGGACCACGATGGGGATGAACCGGGAACGATCCTGGTGGTCAGCGACCGGGTCCGGCACTGCTGGAACCTGGCCGACCTGCTGGCCGACTTGGATGTACCCTGCCGGGTGCTGACCGGAGCCACCCCGGCGGATCAACGGGCCGAACTGGTCGAGGCCATCCGGGAGGGCCGGGTCCGGGTTCTGATCTCCACCGTGCAGTTGATCGGCGAGGGTTTCG
>PWOG01000030.1 GCA_003557565.1 Desulfobulbaceae bacterium | reverse complement strand
CTCCTCGATGGCGTAGCGCTCCAACCCCGTCCCGGCGGGAATCAGCCGGCCCATGATGACGTTTTCCTTCAGGCCGTTCAAAAGGTCGATTTTACCGGCCATGGCGGCATTGGTCAGCACCTTGGTGGTCTCCTGGAAGGAGGCGGCCGAAATAAAGCTATCGGTGGACAGAGAGGCCTTGGTAACCCCCAGCAGTACCGGCTCGGCGGTGGCCGGTCGGGCGCCTTCGGTCAGCAGTTTTTCATTTTCCTCGTTGAACCGCCACCATTCCACATGCTCGCCCAGCATAAAGGTTGAATCCCCGACACTGGTGATCTGCACCCGGCGGAGCATTTGGCGCACGATGACCTCGATGTGCTTGTCGTTGATCTTAACCCCCTGAAGCCGGTAAACCTCCTGGACCTCATTGACCAGAAACTTGGCCAGTTCCTTGACACCCATCACCCGGAGAATATCGTTGGGGTCCGGAGAGCCGTCCATCATTGGTTCGCCGGCCTTGACGTAATCACCTTCATGGACGATGACGTGCTTGCCCTTGGGAATCAGGTACTCCTTGGGCTCGCCCACTTCCGGGGTAACCACGACCCTTTTCTTGCCCTTGAGATCCTTGCCGTAGCTAACCTGCCCGTCGATCTCGCTGATCACCGCGTATTCCTTGGGTTTACGCACCTCGAAGAGCTCCGCCACCCGCGGCAGACCGCCGGTAATGTCCTTGGTCTTGGTGGTCTCGCGGGGGATTTTACCCATAATGGTTCCGGGCTGCACCTCGGCATCTTCCTTGACGCCGATGATGGTTCCCACCGGCAGCGAGTATCGGGCCGGGGTCCCGGTTTTGGGCAGTTTGGCCGTTTTATTGTTTTCATCCTTGAGGGTGATCCGGGGATTGTGCTGACCCGCCCGGGACTGGGTGATCACCATGCTGGACTTGCCGGTAACAGGGTCCACCCGCTCCTGCATGGTTACCCCTTCAATGATATCGCCGAACTTGATCCGCCCGCCGATCTCATTGACCACGGGGATGGTATAAGGGTCCCACTCGGCGATCAGGGTGTCGGGTTCCACTTCGGCTCCTTCCTCGACATAAAGATAGGCGCCGTAGTTGATATGATAACGTTCACGCTCGCGGCCCTTGGGGCCGATAAGCGAAACCTCACCGTTGCGGGTCATGACCACCAGGTTACCGGCGGCATTGCGCACCGTGTGCATGTTGATAAAGTTGACCTTACCCCCGTGGCGGGCGCGGACCTCGGCCTGTTCGGCGGCACTGCTGGCGGTGCCGCCGATATGGAAGGTCCGCATGGTCAGCTGAGTACCTGGTTCACCGATGGACTGCGCGCCAATGATCCCCACTGCCTCGCCGATGTTGACCATGTGACCGCGACCGAGATCACGACCGTAACAAAGACTGCAGACCCCGCGCTGGGATTTGCAGGTCAGCACCGAACGGATCAGAACCCGGTCGATCCCGGCTTCATCAATGAGGGCCACCTTGTCCTCGGTGATCTCGCCATTGGCCTCGACAATGGTGTCGCCGCTGAAGGGATCGACAATGTCGTCCAGCGCCACCCGGCCAAGGATCCGATCGCCCACCGGCTGGATCACCTCGCCGCCCTCGACCAGAGCCTCGATGACGATGCCGTCCAGGGTGCTGCAATCCCGCTCGACAATGGTAGCGTCCTGGGCCACATCCACCAGCCGGCGGGTGAGATACCCGGAGTTGGCGGTTTTAAGCGCCGTGTCCGCCAGCCCCTTACGGGCCCCGTGGGTGGAGGTGAAATATTCCAGTACGCTCAGCCCCTCACGAAAGTTGGCCTTAATGGGGGTTTCGATAATCTCGCCCGAAGGCTTGGCCATCAGGCCCCGCATCCCTGCCAGCTGCTTGATCTGATCGCGACTGCCCCGCGCTCCGGAGTCGGCCATAATGAAAATCGAGTTGAAACTTGGCTGTTCCACCAGGTTCTTGTCTTTATCCCGGAGGTAGTCAACCTTCATCTCGTCCATCATGTCATTGGCCACCTGATCGGTGGCCCGGGACCAGATATCCACCACCTTGTTATACTTCTCACCGGGGGTGATCAAACCGTCACGATACTGCTGGTCGACATCAAGGACATGGCTTTCAGCCTTCTCCAATATTTCATCCTTGCTCACCGGTATCTTCATATCGTTGAGGCTGATGGAAATCGCCGCCTGGGTAGAGTATTCATAACCCATATCCTTGAGCCGGTCGGCCAGAATAACCGTGGACTTGGTACCGGCATGACGGTAGGAATAATCAATGAGCTGAGCCAGCTGCTTCTTGCCCAGGTTCTGGTTGACCAGACTGAACGGCAGGCCGGCGGGCAGCAGTTCACCCACCAGAACCCGGCCGGGAGTGGTATCAACCAGCTCGCCGCCAATTCGGACCCGGATCCGGGCCTGGAGGTGGACCTCGCCGAAATCATAGGCCAGGCTAACCTCCTGGGGTGAACTGAAGCACTTACCTTCTCCTTTGGCAAAAAAACGTTCGCGAGTCAGGTAATAAAGCCCCAGCACGATATCCTGGGAGGGGATAATAATGGGCTCACCGTTGGCCGGAGAAAGGATGTTGTTGGTGGACATCATCAACACCCTGGCCTCCATCTGAGCCTCCACGGTCAGGGGGACATGAACCGCCATCTGGTCGCCATCAAAGTCGGCGTTAAAGGCCGTACAGACCAGGGGGTGGAGCTGAATGGCCTTGCCTTCAACCAGGGTCGGCTCGAAGGCCTGCAGTCCCAGGCGGTGCAGGGTCGGGGCCCGGTTGAGAATCACCGGATATTCGCTGACCACCTCGTCAAGCACGTCCCAGACTTCCTTGGTTCCTTTTTCGACCATCTTGCGGGCGCTTTTGATGGTGGTGACCAGACCCTTGGCCTCCAGCCGATTGTAGATAAAGGGCTTGAACAGCTCCAGAGCCATTTTTTTAGGCAAGCCGCACTGGTGCAGGCGCAGGTGAGGACCCACCACGATGACGCTCCGGCCCGAGTAGTCCACCCGCTTACCCAGCAGGTTCTGCCGAAAACGGCCCTGCTTGCCCTTGAGCATGTCCGACAGCGATTTCAACGGCCTCTTGTTGGGACCGGTGATCACCTTGCCCCGGCGGCCGTTATCGAACAGCACATCCACCGCTTCCTGGAGCATCCGTTTCTCGTTGCGGATGATGATCTCCGGCGCGTCCAGTTCAAGCAGCCTTTTTAAGCGATTATTGCGGTTGATTACCCGCCGGTAGAGGTCGTTGAGATCCGAAGTGGCAAAGCGCCCGCCCTCCAGGGGCACCAGGGGGCGCAGATCCGGCGGCAGTACCGGAATTACATCGAGGATCATCCACTCCGGCCGGTTGCCGGATTCAAGAAAAGCCTCGGTTACATTCAGGCGTTTAGCCAGTTTTTTGCGTTTGGCCTCGGAGCCGGTCTCCCGCATCTCCTGACGCAACTGCTTGGAAAGTTCGCCCAGATCGATGGCCGACAACATCTCCTGCACCGCCGCCGCTCCTATCCCAACCCTGAACTTGTCGGGAAAGGTCTGCCGGGCCTGGCGGTAGTCCTCCTCGCCCAGCAGACTGCCGGCGGTGATGGACGGCTCGGAAGAGCTGATGACCACGTAGGAATCAAAATAGAGCACCTTTTCCAGTTCCTTCAAGGTCATGTCCAGAAGATTGCCAATTTTGCTCGGCAGACTCTTGAGAAACCAGATATGGGCCACCGGGGCGGCCAGCTGGATATGGCCCATCCTCTCCCGCCGAACCTTGGATTGAATCACCTCCACTCCGCATTTCTCGCAGACCACCCCGCGGTGTTTCATGCGCTTGTACTTGCCGCAATTGCATTCATAATCCTTGGCCGGGCCAAAAATTTTGGCACAGAACAATCCATCGCGCTCCGGCTTGAAGGTCCGGTAGTTGATGGTTTCCGGTTTTTTAACCTCGCCATGGGACCAGTCCCGAATCTTCTCCGGGGAGGCGGTGGCGATACGAACAGCTTTGAATTTAGTCGGTGATTTTGGTTTGGCGAAAAAGCTGAAAAGTTCTTCCACGGCAACACCTTTTTATCTATTAAGAGACCTTACATTCAGGTCGAAATCCACATTCCCGGGCCGGAGTTATAATGACTGCAGAATTTACACAACTGCCGGGCCGGCGCCGGCCGGTTTGAAGATTATATTTTCGCCCCCCGCCGGCAAAGCAGAGGGGCCGTCAGCGGGATCCCATCTTATTCCTTTTCCTTGACCGGCGGCAACTCATCGAGCAGCTCCATGTCCAGACACAGGCCCTGGAGTTCTTTGACCAGAACGTGGAATGACTCCGGCAAGCCCGCCTCCAGGAAGTTGTTGCCCTTGACGATGCGCTCATACATCCGGGTCCGGCCGCCGACATCGTCGGACTTGACGGTGAGGAATTCCTGCAGGGTGTATGCCGCCCCGTAAGCCTCCATGGCCCAGACCTCCATCTCCCCGAGCCGCTGGCCGCCGAACTGGGCCTTGCCGCCTAGGGGTTGCTGGGTCACCAGCGAGTACGGACCGGTGGAACGGGCGTGAATCTTGTCATCCACCAGGTGATGAAGTTTGAGCACGTACATGGAGCCAACGGTTACCTTGTTGCTGAATTTCTCCCCGCTCAGGCCATCATACAGATCAAGCTGGCCGACTTCATCAACACCGGCCTCCACCAGCAGGCGCCGGATTTCATCTTCCCGGGCGCCATCAAACACCGGGGTGGCCATATGCAGCCCGCCGCCCATCCGGGAGGCCAATTCCAGCAGATCGTCGTCGCTGAGCCCATTGAGCAGTTGATCATACTCCTCCTGGCTGTACACTGCGGCCAGCTTCTTCTTCACCGCCGCTAGATCCCGGGCCTCGGCCAAGCGCTGCACCTGATCACCGAGTCTTTGCGCGGCCAGACCCAGATGAATCTCCAGCAACTGGCCAACATTCATCCGGGAAGGTACGCCCAGGGGGTTGAGAACGATATCCACCGGGGTGCCGTCTTCAAAATATGGCATATCCTCTTCTGGCAGAATACGGGAAACCACCCCCTTGTTGCCGTGGCGCCCGGCCATCTTGTCACCCACCGCCAGCTTGCGTTTAATGGCCAGGTAAACCTTGACCATGCGGATTACTCCCGGGGGCAGATCGTCCCCTTTCTGCAGCCGGGAAATCCGGGCCTCGTAACGGTCGCGGACCACCTTCACCTGACTGTCGTGACGTTCAAAAAGAAGGTTGACCTCGGTTTCCAACTGTTCCCGGCCTTCGTAATCCAGTTTTTTTATCTCGCCGGGGGACAGTTGCTCCAGAACCTCCTTGCTGATCTTCTGGCCCTTGGCCAGGAGTTCCTGGCCCTTGCGGCTCTTGACCGGTACATTGACCTTTTTGCCGGCCAGTAAATCCGCCAGTCCGTTACGCACACTGGCGGCCAGCAGATGCAGTTCATCTTCCAGGTCACGCTCCAGGGCCTTGATTTCAGCTTCCTCAATGGCCAGGCTGCGCTCGTCTTTTTCCACGCCTTTGCGGGAAAATACCTTGGCGTCGACCACCACCCCCTCAACTCCCGGGGGCACGCGCAACGAGGTATCCTTAACATCGCCGGCCTTTTCCCCGAAGATCGCCCGCAACAGCTTTTCCTCCGGAGAGAGCTGGGTCTCGCCCTTGGGGGTAATCTTGCCCACCAGGATGTCCCCGGCCCTGATCTCGGCCCCGACCCGGATAATCCCTGATTCATCAAGATTGCGCAGGGCCTCTTCGCTGACGTTGGGGATATCCCTGGTCACCTCTTCTTTGCCCAGCTTGGTATCCCGGGCTACGGTTTCGAAAACCTCGATATGAAACGAGGTGTAAGTGTCCTTTTTCAGCAGGCGCTCGTTGACCAGGATCGAGTCCTCGTAGTTGTAGCCCCGCCAGGGCATAAAGGCGACGGTGACATTCTTGGCCAGGGCCAGTTCGCCATGGTCGCAGGCGGGTCCGTCGGCCAGAATATCGCCTTTTTTTACCCTCATCCCGGGCTCGACCAGAGGACGCTGGGTAAAACAGGTGTTCTGGTTGGATTTTTTGTATTTTTCCAGGCGATAGATGCCGATCCCGGTGGTGAAACCATCGGTGCCGGGCTCGTCATAACGTACCACAACCCGGTTGGCGTCAACCTCCTCGATCACACCATCACCTCCGGCCAACAGGCAGACACCGGAATCCCGGGCCACCGCGCTTTCCAACCCGGTACCCACCAGCGGGGCTTCGGAACGAAGCAATGGTACCCCCTGGCGCTGCATGTTGGATCCCATCAGCGCCCGGTTGGCGTCGTCATTTTCCAGAAACGGAACCAAAGACGCCCCGACGCTCACCGGCTGATTGGGAGAGACATCCATGTAGGTTACTTCATCGGCGATATTGATCATAACCTCGCCGTCCCGACGGGCGATCATCGGCCCTGGTACCAGTTTATTCTTGCCGTCGGTGGCGCTGCGGGCCGGAGCGATGACCTGGTTTTCTTCACCCAGGGCGGTCATGTATTCAATCTGACTGGTTATCTTGCGATTATCTACTTTGCGGTAAGGGGTTTCAATAAAGCCGTACTCATTGACCCGGGCGTATGAGGCCAGGGAAACAATGAGGCCGATGTTGGGGCCTTCCGGGGTCTCCACCGGACAAATCCGGCCGTAATGGGTGGGATGAACGTCGCGCACCTCGAACCCGGCCCGCTCGCGGGAAAGCCCACCGGGGCCCAGCGCCGAGAGCCGCCGCTTATGGGTCACCTCAGATAAGGGATTGGTCTGGTCCATGAATTGAGAGAGCTGGCTTGTCCCGAAAAACTCCTTGATCGCCGCAGTAATCGGCTTGGGGTTGATCAGGTCGTGGGGCATCAGACTCTCAACCTCCTGCAGACTCATGCGCTCTTTAATGGCCCGCTCCATCCGGACCAGGCCCATCCGGTACTGATTTTCCACCAGTTCCCCGACGGTGCGAACCCGGCGATTACCCAGGTGGTCGATATCATCGATGGGTCCCTGGCTGTCCTTAAGGCGGGCCAGCTGGAGAACCGCCTGCATGATATCCTCCACCGTCAGGGTCCGCACGCTGTTATCGGTGTCAATTCCAAGACGGGCATTGATCTTGAAACGCCCCACCACCGAAAGATCGTAGAGGTCTGGATTGAAAAAGAGATTGTTGAAGAAATTTTCCGCCACTTCAAAAGTGGGCGGGCTGCTGGGCCGCAGCCGGCGGTATATTTCAATCAGTGCGTCTTCCCGGCTTTCCACCCGATCCAGGGCCAGGGTCTTGCGAAATGAATCACTGACTTTGATCCCGTCAATGAGCAGTGTCTCAAAACCCTCAATACCGGCGGCGGCAACTTCCTCCAGCAGGGTTTCGGTAAGTTCGACGTTGACCGGGACCATAACCTCGCCGGTGGCGGGGTTGATTATCGCCTGGGCGGTAACCTTGCCGACCAGGTCGGCGGCCTCAACCTCAAGGCCGGTAATGCCGGCATCAACCACCTTGCGGGCCAGGGCCTTGCCGATTTTGCGGCCCTTACGGGCCATCACCTCGCCGTCGGCGGGATTGATCAGATCATGGGGCAGCCGCTGACCCACCATGGTTTCCGGATCAAACCCCTTCTTGAATTTACCGTTATCAATGGTGATCATTTCGGTTTTATAAAAATAGCGCAACAGTTCTTCACTGCTGTACCCCAGGGCCTTGAGCAGGGTGGTAACCGGAAACTTGCGCCGGCGGTCAATCCTGACATAGAGGATGTCCTTGGCGTCAAATTCCAGATCTACCCATGACCCGCGCACCGGAATAATCCGGGCTGAATAGAGAAGCTTGCCGCCGGCATGGGTCTTGCCGCCGTCATGAGTATAAAACAACCCGGGAGAACGCTGCAGCTGACTGACAATCACCCGCTCGGTGCCGTTGATGACAAAAACACCGGCCTTGGTCATCAGGGGGATACTGCCCAGATATACGGACTGCTCCTTGATGTCGCGAATGCTCTGGGCCCCGCTGTCCGGGTCGGTATCATAGGTCACCAGACGGACGGTCATCTTGACGGGCACCTCATAAGAGAGTCCGCGTTGAATGCATTCCTCTACGGTATACTTCGGCTCACCAAAAGTGTAATCGACAAATTCAAGAGAACAGGCATCCTTGAAGTCTTTAATGGGAAATACACTCTTGAAGATTCCCTGCAGTCCTTCATCAAGGCGCTGATCCGGAGGCGTATCCATCTGCAGAAACTTCTCGAACGAACGGCTCTGCATTTCTATGAGATGGGGTTTTTCAACAATCGCCCTGGTTTTGGCAAAACTCTTGCGGATTCGTCTGGTCATCTGCATTCAGAAATACCCTCGTGTTTTGTTGAGAGCTGGATATGGGGGCCGCAAACCTGATGCTCCGGGGTCGCCTCGCTGTATGTAAACACCTGAACAGCAACGCACCCGGGCCCAGCGCCAGGTGAGCGCGATGCTGATATTATGATTACTGCAACTTAAGGGACAGCAAAAAGCGTCAATAATGTCCGTTTACGGCCCGTAAAATCCAAGGGTTATCGACCTTGGTGAACGGTTACCATTGCAAGGGGCAAGGCAAGAAACGAAAAACGCAACAACGCCGCTGGGCTTTAAGCCCTGCAGCGTTGCTGCTGATATTCGCTGTACCCCGAACCCGGGGCTCCGCAAATTGTCGCGGGCACCGTCGGTTGATCCGGTCCGGGGCAGGCAAAAATGAAGAACTACTTGATCTCCACGGTTCCGCCGGCTTCCTCGAGCTTCTTCTTGATCTCTTCGGCTTCTTCCTTGGAAACGCCTTCCTTGATGGGCTTGGGAGCGCCTTCAACTACTTCCTTGGCTTCTTTCAGCCCCAAGGAGGTGATGGCACGAACTTCCTTGATCACCCCAATCTTCTTGTCGCCGGCGGAGGTAAGAATCACATCAAATTCAGTCTTCTCTTCGGCGGCGGCGCCTGCTTCACCAGCCGGGGCTGCACCTGCGGCCATGGCCACCGGCGCGGCTGCCGACACGCCAAACTTTTCTTCCATTTCCTTGATCAGTTCGGAAAGTTCCAGTACGCTCATGTTGGAAATGAACTCTACTACGTCTTCCTTGGTTACTGCCATGGTTCTGTTCCTCCTGTTACTTTAATATAAAAAAAAGTTAATTGTCGATACCCAAAAAAACATGCTGATCGATTAATTGGTCTGTTCCTTCTGGTCCTTGATGGCCTGGAGCAGATAAACCGCTTTCTGCGGCACCCCATTGAGCACCCGGACAAATCCGGCGGGAACACCTTGCAACGTGGCCAGGAACTGGGCACGGAGCTCATCGATGCCGGGCAGTTTGGACAGAGCGGTCAAATCGTCGGCGGTGAGCTCCTTACCGTCGAGTACGGCGCTCTTGATTACCAACTGCGGGTTATCCTTGGCAAATTTCACCAGCACCTTGGCCGGAGCCACCGGATCAGCCTCGCTCAGGGTCAGAGCAGTATTGCCCTGCAGATGACCGCTCAGGGCCTCAAAAGGAGTCCCCTGTACCGCCCGATTCAGCAAGGTGTTCTTGGCCACCTTGATCTCCGCGGAACTGTCTCGCAATTGCCGGCGAAGCTGCTGCATCGAGCTGACAGTCATGCCCCGGTAGTCGGTGAGTACCGCCAGTTTGGCCTTGGCAAAACGGGCGTTCAAGTCCTGAACTACCTCAGCTTTTTCCTCTCGCTTCAAATTCTCAACCTCCTTTGTTCATGCGACGGGTTAAGGGCCAAAAGCAGTGGAGATATCGACAGCAACAGACAGGAGGGGCAGGCTATGGCTGTACCCAGTATTGGATGGCGCCACACCGTTATAAAGCCTGACTTTGTCCATCTCGGCAGGTTAACCCCGGCATCCGGAGTCGCTTAAATCCGCAGATACCTGCTGTCTTTGACGTCCTTACTGCTCACTAACTACAAATATTCACCGGACCACTGCCCTCACTTACGTGAGGTAACAACCCTCAGTGGAGAAGGCTTGA
Organism: Desulfobulbaceae bacterium; assembly: GCA_003557565.1. Taxonomy (GTDB): domain Bacteria; phylum Desulfobacterota; class Desulfobulbia; order Desulfobulbales; family Desulfurivibrionaceae; genus Desulfurivibrio. Next base: position 2,843 of record PWOG01000030.1, on the reverse strand, counting down.
TCCGGTTTGATAAAGTGGGTCAATTGGACTGCAATAACGAATAATCGCGTACTCAGGCCTTTTTAGCCTCAGCGCGCACGTCTACGGGATCCAGTCGAAAACCCGGTCCCATGGTGGTGGAAACGCTGGCTCCGCGTAAATATATCCCCTTGCTGGTGGCGGGCTTGAGTTGAACAACCTTGTCAATAAAGGCTAGAATGTTTTCCCGCAGTTTTTCGGGGCCAAAGGAGGCCTTACCCATCATGGCGTGCAGCACTCCCGCCCTGTCGACTTTGAAATCTATTTTGCCGGCCTTCATTTCGCCAACAACCCGGGCGATATCAAAGGTTACAGTACCGAGCTTGGCGTTGGGCATCAGATTCCGCGGTCCCAGGATCCGGCCAATTTTACCCACGGTACCCATCATATCTGGTGTAGCGATGGTTTTATCAAATTCCAGCCAGCCACCCTGGATCTTATCCACATACTCGTCACCGCCGGCATAATCGGCTCCGGCATCAAGGGCTTCCTGAACTTTGTCTCCCTTGGCGAAAACCAGAACCCGGGCGGTTTTGCCGGTGCCGTTGGGCAACACCATGCTGCTGCGGATCATCTGATCGGCGTGGCGTGGGTCCACCCCAAGGCGCAGGGCAATGTCAATGGATTCATCAAAATTGGCGTATTTGGCTTTGAGCATTTGCTCAAGGGCCTCGTCCAACTGATACAGCTTGTCGGTGTCACGAAGCTGCGAACTGTCTTTATATTTTTTTCCTCTATATGCCATGACTTATTAACTCCATATTCGAGATTTAAATAGCAAACGCCGAAGGCTTCAATCAACCACGGTGATACCGCAACTTCTGGCCGTTCCTTCAACAATGGTCATGGCCTTTTCGATATCATAACAGTTGAGATCCGGCATTTTCTTTTCGGCAATCTCCCGAATCTGGTCACGGCCGATCTTGGCCACCCTCTCCTTTTTAGGATGAGTAGATCCTTTTTTAAGGTTCAGGGCCTTAAACAGCATAACCGGGGTCGGCGGGGTCTTGGTGACAAATGAGAAGGACTTGTCAACAAAAACCGTAATCACCACCGGGATGATGGTATCACCTTCATCCTGGGTCTTGGCGTTGAAGGCCTTGCAGAATTCCATGATATTAACCCCGTGCTGACCCAAAGCGGGGCCCACCGGCGGCGAAGGATTGGCCTTGCCGGCTGGTATCTGCAGTTTGATGTAACCTTGAATCTTTTTAGCCATGATGCTGTACTCCTTGTCCGCGCCTTGAGCGCGGCTCTTGCTGAATGATGGGTCTCAACACCCGTCAACCGCTAAAATGACGGGCTCCCCTGGCGATGGTCGTTGTTTGCCGGATCATCCACCCCACTTATGTCCGCCTTTTGACTGCGGGGCTGGATGCGAAGTCCTTGCAAATAACTGCTCGCCTCCACCAACCGGCATATTTTGCGGCTGATGTCTTATTTTAAATTTTGGTAACCTGAATAAATTCGAGCTCAACCGGGGTCTCACGGCCAAATATGGACACCCGCACTCGAACCCTGCCCTTTTCCGGGGAAACCTCGTCGACTACCCCCTGAAAGTTGGCAAAGGGTCCGTCAACCACCCGTACCTGATCCCCCTCTTCAAAGGAGACCTTGGGCTTTGGTTTCAGGGCACCGTCCTGTATCCGGCCAATAATCTTCATGGCATCGGCATCGTCAAGGGGTTCGGGATTGAGGTCATTACCGACAAACCCGGTCACTTTGGGGGTGCCGCGCACCGTGTGCCAGGTCTCATCGTTAAGATCCACGTTGACCAGGATATAGCCGGGGAAAAATTTACGGGAGGAGGTTTTCCGTGCTCCTTTAACCATTTCCACAACCTGTTCGGTCGGCACCAGAATTTCACCGAACATTTCCTGCTGACCGGCATTCTTTACCCGTTCCTGCAAGGCGGTTTTCACCTGTTCTTCGAACCCGGAATAGGTATGCAGTATGTACCAACGTCGTGCCATGAGTTTCCTCTGTTTTCCGGCAGCAATCCACCGGCAAACTTTCTACAGTCGTAAGGCCGGGGGCGATTTGTACAACAACTCCGGTTGTACCTTGGTTGCCAGTCGGTAATATTGGGTCGACACGAATCAGCGTAGTATAGCGCCAACCAGTTTGCCGAGCACCAGGTCAATTGTGCCAAGATAGATCGCCACCAGAATTACCAGAGCTATAACTACCGCAGTAGACATAACTGTCTGCTTCTTGCCCGGCCAGACTACCTTTACAAACTCCTGGCGCACCTCGGACATAAACTGTTTTAAACGGGCCAACCGCGAAGCCAGACTTTCGCTCTGTACCTCGGGATGCCTGTTTTTGTTTTCTTCCGCCTTGGCCGCCATAAAATATTAACCCCCTGGTAACGGGACTGTGGTTATTCGAACCGACATTCGGTATTTGACGGCAACAGATACCGTGTTTGCCGCCAGCTCTATTCAGCTCAATGTGTGTGCCGGCGTAACGGCAGCCGCCCCTGGCGTATTCCAGCGGAGGGTGCCACACGCAAGCAGCGTGGCGCTTACAGCCCCTGTCGGTCAAAAAACTGGCAGGCCAGGAGGGATTCGAACCCCCAGCCCTCGGATTTGGAGTCCGATGCTCTACCAATTAGAGCTACTGGCCTGTCCATTTGCATAAATTCTTAATTAATGATGCGAAACCATCATGCCATCACCGACTATGGATTTCAAGCTTTTGGCATGAACACCCCTGTTACTTCAGGCTGAAAACTATTTGGTCTCCTTGTGCGGGGTATGGGACCGGCAGAAGGGACAGTATTTCTTGAACTCAAGCTTGTTGGGGGTACGGCGCTTATTTTT
>PWOG01000035.1 GCA_003557565.1 Desulfobulbaceae bacterium | reverse complement strand
GCCAACCGCAAGGCCACAGCCCGACCAATGCCCCGGCTGCCGCCGGTGACCACGGCAATCTTATCCTGCAAACTCATATCCGCTCCTCGAAAATCCAGACTTGTAACGTTGCCATGGCCGAGCCCGCCGACGGCAAAGCCGACCATGTATCTCCTGTAAACGAACAGCTGCACCCCACCTTCGGGCGATCAGCCAATCTTACATACTCGGGGGTAGCAGTGCTAACGAGATTTTTCCAGACGCTCGATCAGCTTGGGGATCACCTCAAAGACATCGCCGACGATCCCGTGGGTGGCCACGTTGAAGATCGGGGCGTCGGGGTCCCGGTTGATGGCGATTATCGTTTCCGCCGACTGCATTCCCACCAGATGTTGAATGGCCCCGGAAATGCCGCAGGCGATGTAAATCTTGGGGGCCACCGTCTTACCGGTCTGTCCCACTTGGTGCGGGTAAGGAATCCAACCGGAATCCACGGCGGCCCGGGAGGCCGCTACTGCTCCGCCTAAAGTTTCGGCCAGCCGGCTGACCAGGGCAAACCCTTCGGCGTTTTCCAGCCCCCGGCCGCCCGCCACCACAACATCGGCCTCGGCCAGGTTGACCCGGTCAAGATCTGCGGCCACGCTCTCCAGCACCCGGGTGCGAGAATCAAGCTGCGAGAGCTCCGGCTCGACCCTGACGATCTCGCCCCGGCGCTTTTCATTCCGGTCCAGGGGCTTCATCACCATGGGCCGCACCGTGGCCATCTGGGGCCGGGTCCGGGGGCAGACGATGGTGGCCATGATATTGCCGCCGAAGGCCGGCCGGGTCTGCAGCAGGGCCCCGTCTTCGGCACGAATATCAAGCTCGGTGCAGTCGGCGGTCAAACCTGCGGCCAGCATGGTGGCCACCCGGGGAATAAAGGAACGGCCCAGGGCGGTGGCGCCGGCCAGGACGATCTCCGGCTGATGCCGCCGAATTAAATCGGCCAGGATATTGCCGTAACTGTCATCGGAAAACTCGGCCAGGCTCGGATCGGCGGCGGCGAAAACCCGGTCGGCGCCATGGGCGATCAATTCGGCGGCGGCCTGGTCCAGATCCCCGGGGCCGATGAGCACGGCGGCCAGCTCCACGCCCCGTTTATCAGCCAGCCGTCTGCCGGCCCCCAGCAGTTCCAGGGCCACCGGCGCCAGCCTTTCCCGCCGGTATTCGGCATACACCCAGATCCCGGACCAGGAGGAAAGATCGATCGGTTCCTTCCCTGCTTCCCGGGGAATGTTCAGGGCGCCGGCTTCGCAAACCTCGACGCAGGCCCCGCAGAGAGTGCAGTTGTCACCCACCACCGCCACCCCCTCTTCCACCCGGATGGCGGCGAAGGTGCAGGCTTGCTCGCAGAGCCCGCAACCGATACAGGCCTCGGCATCAATTTTCAGCATTTTCCGACTCTTTTCGTATCTGAATGACGATAGTCCCGCAAAAAGACCGCCAAACTTGCCGGCCGTCACTGCGAAAACAAGTAGTTACCAAGCGCCATGGGCAATGATTTGGTGGCTGCAGGCCGCATAATCAGCTCCGCCGCAGCTCAGAGCGCTTTTTTCGTAAGCGATCACAGGGCAGCCGCATCTTGCGGCGGTCGGGCCGGCTCACGTACTGATGTACGCTTCGCCGTCGAGGCTCACCACAACCTGCGGCACCCTGCGGGCGCTTACCATTTTGCCACCGTGATCAATTGCTTTTTTCCAGCTCCCGGGCCAGTTGCTCCACCTGCTCATCGACGCTGCCTTGGAAGATGGTCCGCTCACCCCGGGCCTGGGGCGAAAATACCCGCACCACCTGGGTGGGCGAGCCCGGCAGGCCGATCTGGCCGGGATCGGCATCGATATCGGCGGCGCTGAGTGTTTTGATTTCCAGTTTTTTCGCCTTCATCTTCCCCTTGAGGGAAGGCAGCCGCGGCTGGTTGATCTCCTTGACCACGGTGAGCAGAGCCGGCAGCCCAACTTCCAGCACATCGTAGCCGTCATCCATCATGCGCTCCAGGCGGAGGGTGCCCTCGGCGCAGCCCAGCAGCTTTTTGACGCAGGTGGCGTAGGGATAACCCAGGCGTTCCGCCAGACCGGGGCCCACCTGGGCGGTATCGCCGTCGATAGCCTGTTTGCCGCAGAGCACCAGGTCGGCACCGCCCACGGTCATGATGGCCTGGGCCAGGGTATGGGTGGTGGCCCAGGTATCGGCCCCGGCAAAAGCCCGGTCGGAGACCAGCACCGCCTCGTCGGCCCCGCAAGCCACCGCCTCGCGCAGCACTTCCTGGGCCTGGGGCGGTCCCATGCTGAGCACCGTTACCGTCCCCCCCTGCTCCCCGGCCAACCGCACCCCTTCCTCCAAGGCATGGCGGTCATAGGGGTTCATGATGGACTCAACGCCGGCCCGGGCCAGGGTGTTGGTTTCCGGGTCGAGCCGGACATCCTTGGCATCGGGCACCTGCTTGATGCAAACCACGATCTTCATTACCTGGTGTACTCCTTGTTCAGCTCCTGGCCGATGACGTTGCGCTGAACCTGGTTGGTGCCTTCATAGATCTGCAGGATCTTGGCATCGCGCATCATCTTCTCCACCGGGTACTCACGCATAAAGCCGTAGCCGCCGAGCACCTGAACCGCGTCGACGGTGACCTTCATCGCCACATCGGTGGCAAAGGTCTTGCACATGGACGCGGCCTTGGAAGCGCGATCGGGGTGGGCATCAATGTGGCGGGCGGCGGCATAGACCAGGGCGCGGGCGGCCTCGACCTGGATGGCCATGTCGGCAAGCATGTGGCTCACGGCCTGAAAGGAAATAATCGGTTTGTCGAACTGGACCCGCTGCTTGGCGTAGCGCACCGCCTCATCCAAAGCCCCCTGCCCCAGACCGACGCCCAGGATGGCAATCCCAGGGCGGGAAAGATCCAGCGTTTTCATCACGGTGATAAACCCCAGGCCGGGCCGGCCGATTACCCGGTCGGCGGGAATCCGGCAGTCTTTCAAGATCACCTCGCGGGTAGAAGAACAGCGGATGCCCATCTTTTTTTCCTTGGGCCCCACGGAAAAGCCCGGGTCGGTGTCTTCGACCACGAACATGGTGGCCCCGCGGGCCCCGCGCTTGCGATCGGTGATGGCGATCACGGTGTAAATGCCGGCCTCGCCGGCGTTGGTAATCCACTGCTTGGTGCCGTTGAGCACCCAATGATCACCATCCTTGACGGCGGTGGTCTGGACCCCGGAGGCATCGCTGCCGGCCCCGGACTCGGTGAGGGCGAAGGCGGCCAACCGCTCGCCGGAGGCGATCTGCGGCG
>PWOG01000348.1 GCA_003557565.1 Desulfobulbaceae bacterium | reverse complement strand
TACCGCCGATAAAAGCCGCCCGATTACCACCTATTTTTGGAGTCAGGACAGCAAATACATCCTCTACATCCAGGATACGGGCGGCGACGAGAATTTTCATATTTATGCCGTTGATCCCGCCGCCGAACCGGAGGCCGGGGCCCTGACCCCCAGGGCCCGCAATCTCACCCCCAAGGACGGGGTGCGAGCCCGGATCTACAGCGTTCCCCGGGACACCCCCGATTACATTGTCGTCGGCCTCAATGATCGTGATCCGCGGTTGCATGATGTTTACCGGCTTAACATCCACACCGGTGACAAGGAGCTGCTGGCGCTAAATGATGCCAATATCGCCGCCTGGCATGTCGACCGTGACGGTGAATTGCGCCTGGCGACCCGCCAGACCGCCGACGGCGGCGCGGAAATTCTCAAGATACACGATGAAGACCGGTTTGAGTCGATCTACGAGGTCAATCATGAAGAGAGCGTGGGAGTTTCCCTCTTTCGCAAGGACGGCCACCGGTTTTACATGACCACCAACCGCGGTGCTGATCTTACCCGTTTGGTGATCTTTGACCTGGAGACCGGGGAGAAGGAAATTCTGGCCAGCGACCCCGAGGGGGAGGTGGATTTCGGGGGCGCCATTTATTCCTATAAAAACGATGAGATGCTGGCTTACACCTATTTCGGCGATTATCCCAGGGTATATCCCCAGCAGGAACAGTTCGCGGCCGACTACGAATACCTCAAGGGCGAGCTTGGCGACATCAGGATAGATATTGCCTCGCAAACCCACGAGGAAGATATCTGGTTGGTTGCCGCCAGCAAAGACACCGATCCCGGATCGGTGTATGTCTTTGAACGGGAAAACCGCGAGCTGCGGCTGCTGTACCGGTCGCGCCCCGAACTCGACCCAGGGCATCTGGCCGAAATGCAGGCCATCCGTTACACCGCCCGGGACGGCCTGGAAATTCCGGCTTATCTGACGCTGCCGCAGGGCAGGGAGCCGAAAAACCTGCCGGTGGTGGTCAACCCCCACGGCGGCCCATGGGTGAGGGATTACTGGGGGTACAGCCCCGCGGCCCAGTTTCTGGCCAATCGGGGTTATGCGGTGCTGCAGATCAACTATCGGGGTTCTTCGGGTTTCGGCAAGGAATTCCTCAACGCCGGTAACCAGGAGTGGGGAACTGGCTATATGCAGCACGATATCACCGACGGGGTCCAGCACCTGATCGCCGAAGGCATTGCCGACCCGGATCGCGTCGGTATTTACGGGGGCTCTTACGGCGGCTACGCTACCCTGGCGGGGCTGGCCTTCACGCCCGAGCTCTATGCCGCCGGGGTTTCCTTTGTGGGCCCGTCAAACATTATCACGCTGCTGGACAGTGTTCCGCCGTACTGGGAGCCGGTGATCAAAAGGTTCCACCGCCGGGTGGGCGACCCCGAGGACCCGGACGACCGCCGGCGACTGAAAGAACAGTCGCCGCTGTATGCCGCCGAAAATATTGTCGCTCCGCTGCTGGTGGTGCAGGGGGCCAATGACCCGCGGGTGATCCAGCGGGAGTCCGATCAGATCGTCGCGGCCCTTCGTGATCTGGACCGGCCGGTGGAATATATTGTGGCCCCTGACGAGGGGCACGGCTTTCGGCGCCGGGAAAACAGGTTGGCCTACATTTACGCCATGGAACGCTTTTTCGCCGACCATCTGGGCGGCCGCTACCAGGAGCAACTGGCCGAGCCGATCCGCCGGCGGCTGGAAGAAATCACCATGGATGTGGACCGGGTGTCAAAATAAAGCCGATACAGTTTTCTTATTTTATCCTTTCAAAAGTGGATGAATCGTTGTAAAGTGGCGCGTTCATATGGTGACCCCAGCGGGGTGGCCGTAGGCAGATATTATAAATAAGTGCCCGGAGAGGTGACCGAGTGGTTGAAGGTGCACGCCTGGAACGCGTGTGTACGGCAACGTACCGTGGGTTCGAATCCCACCCTCTCCGCCAGGAGAGCACTTATATGGATCAACGAGCTTTTCAGTTTGATAGCCGGGTCCCGTGCAACAGAGGCTTGCAAACTCCGTCAGGTCCGGGAGGAAGCAGCGGTAGCGAGATTCTCTGTGTGCCGCGGGGGTGCCTGGCTATCATTTTTTCTGGTGGGATGCCATGTCTTACCTAGTGTTGGCCAGAAAGTGGCGGCCCCGGACCTTTGATCAGGTGGTGGGGCAGCGCCCGGTGGGGCGGACCCTGCAGAATGCCCTGCGCCTGGAGCGGGTGGCCCATGCCATGCTGTTTTCCGGGGTCCGGGGAGTGGGCAAGACCACCCTGGCCCGGCTCATGGCCAAGGCCCTCAACTGCCTGGCCGGCGAGAGCGAGCAGCGGCCCTGTGATCAGTGTGAATCCTGTCTGGCCTTCAACACCGGCAGCGTGGTCGATCTGCACGAGATCGACGGGGCCAGTAATCGCGGCATCCAGGAGATTCGCGAGCTCAAGGAAAACATCCGCTTCATGCCGGTGACCGGCAAATACAAGGTGGTCATCATCGATGAGGTGCACATGCTCACCGCCGAGGCCTTCAACGCCCTGTTGAAGACCCTGGAGGAGCCGCCGGCCCATGTCTACTTCATGTTCGCCACCACCGAGCTGCACAAGATCCCGGTTACCATCCTCTCCCGCTGTCAGCGCTATGAACTGACCCGGGTGCCCTTCGCCGAGCTGCTGGATTTTTTCCGTCAGGTGGCCGCCGCCGAAGAGGTGGAGATTCCCGACACGGCCCTGGAGATGATCGTCCGCGAGGCCGACGGCAGTGTCCGCGACGGTCTGAGCCTGCTGGACCAGGTTTTTTCCTTCGGCGGGCGGCAGGTCAGCGACGACGATGTCCGGCAGATGTTGGGCCTGGTGGACCGCCAGCTCTTCGAGCACCTGGCCCGGGCCCTGCTGGCCCCCGACCTGGCCCGTTGCCTGACCCTGTTTGACCAGTGCTACCGGGCCGGACTCGACCTGAGGCGATTTGCCGGTGATCTGCTCAATTATTTCCGCAATCTGGTGGTCTGTAGAAGCGCCGGGCGGGCCGCCGGCCTGCTGGACCTGGCCGACCGGGAGCAGGCCGCCCTGGAAGAAATCGCCGCCGCCCACAGCCCCGAGACCCTGCTTTACTGTTTCAACCTACTCCTTAAAGGGGTGGAGGAGATGCAGTATGCCTCCCGGCCCAAACTGGTGCTGGAGATGACCTTTGTCCGGGCCGCCCAGGCCGGCGGGATCGTGCCCACCACCGAGGTTCTGGGGCGGCTGGATCAACTGCTGACGGGGCTGCCCGTCGCCCAGCCGGGATCCCAGCCC
>PWOG01000237.1 GCA_003557565.1 Desulfobulbaceae bacterium | reverse complement strand
CACCTCCACGAGCAGGCCCGGCTGGAAATAGCCGCCGCCGCCGACCGCCTGACCGCAGCCCTCTCCGGCGAGCTCGAGCATGATGAAAGCGCGACTGACGGCCGGTCGCCCTCCGCAGACGCGGAAGGATTTCCCGGCGACCGGGGCTCCATGACCTGGCCTGCCGCAGGAACCGTGGCCACCGAATTCGGCCAAACCGTAACCGGCCGGCTCGGCAATACCGATAAAAGCCGGGGAATCACCATCGAAACCGTTGCCGGCGCGCGGGTAAAAGCCATTTACCAAGGGACCGTGGCGCATGTCGGCGAAATGGAGGGTTACGGCAAAATGATCATCATTGAACACGGCCAACGTTATTTCAGCCTCCTGGCGGGCCTGGCCGAGGTCGAAACCGGGCAGGGAGAAGTGGTCCGACAGGATCAACTCCTGGGGACCGTGTCGGCATCCGATGGTGCCGAAAGCAAAGGACAGCTCTACCTGGAAATCCGCCACCGGGTTGACCCCCTCGACCCCATGGAATGGCTCCGCGACAGCGAGCCCCAAACTCCCTTAATACTGGCCCCGGAGGACAAAAAACAATGATAAGATATTGTCTGATTTACTGGAACATGATAGCGTGAATACTTGCATAAGGGGCCTTTTCGTTTGCCTTATTATTTACTTTTTACCCGAGATTTTGTGATGAAAATTACCCGTAGACTGCTGACCGGCCTTACTCTTCCCACCCTGGGTGCGGCTCTTTTCCTGTTTCTGGCGTTTTCTCATCTGCCCGACGGACAGGCGGCTAAACCCCAGGACACCTATGAGCATCTGGAAACTTTCGCCAACATTCTGCATATCATCCAGGAGAGTTACGTGGAGGAAGTGGACTCCGAGGAGGCCATCGAAGGAGCGATCCGGGGGATGCTCAAGTCCCTGGACCCGCATTCATCCTACCTGCGGGCCGATGACTTCAAGGAACTGCAGATGGAAACCGAAGGGGCCTTCACCGGCATCGGTATTGAGATTACCATGCGTGACGGAATGCTGACCGTGGTTTCCCCCATTGAAGGCACACCGGCCTACAAGAAGGGTTTGCGGGCCGCCGACCGGATTGTCGAGATCGACGGCGAATCCACCAAGGATATCTCCTTGATGGAGGCGGTAAACAAGCTCCGCGGACCGGAAGGCAGCGAAGTCACCGTGTCCATTCACCGCGAGGGCTGGTCGGAGTTCAGGGAGATCACCATCGTACGCGGGGTCATCCCCATTCACAGCATCAGGGCCGCGATGCTGGAACCCGGATATGCCCATATCCGGGTACGCAACTTCCAGGCCAAGACCACCCGGGATTTCCGCGAAGCACTGGATGAATTTCACCAGGAAACAGCACTCAAGGGACTGATCCTGGATCTTCGCAACAACCCCGGCGGCCTGCTGGACCAGGCGGTACAGCTCAGCGACGTCTTCCTCGATGACGGCGTCATCGTCTCCACCAAGGGGCGCATCGACAAGCAGAACATGATCTTTGACGCCCGTAAAACCAGTGGCGTCAAAAGTTACCGTTTCCCCATCGTGGTTCTGGTCAATGAAGGCAGCGCCAGTGCTTCGGAAATCGTGGCCGGGGCCCTTCAGGATCATCAGCGGGCCATCATCATGGGCAGTCCCACCTTCGGCAAGGGCTCGGTCCAGACCATTATCCCCTTAAACGGCGGAGCCGGCCTGCGACTGACCACGGCCCGGTATTACACCCCCAGCGGAGCTTCCATCCAGGCCAAGGGCATCGTTCCCGATATCGAGGTCCACAACGATCCCCCCGACGCCGCCGAGGACGACACCGACCAACAGCCGGCCCGGCCGATTTTCCGGGAAAAGGATCTGGAACAGCACCTTGAAAACGATACTAAGGACCCGGCAGAATCAATAAGCACCGAAGACGAAGAAATCAAAGAACTGCTGGCCCAGGACCGTCAGCTGCATACCGCACTGATGCTGCTTAAAGGACTCCAAGTACTTGAAAAACAGCGGGGAAAATAATACACCCCGCCGAAAGCTGCGCAGCTCCGGCCATGCCGGGACTGCGGCACCCTTGACCGCTGACCCGGGTCGGATCCTGTGATTATTCAGGCGGATGACAATTCAAAACACCGACCCACTAATCAACATGTAGCTGATCACGGGGGTCAAATGGTAAGCGGTCACGGGGTGCCGCAGGTTGCGGCAAGCGAGACGGCGATGCGTACATCAAGTACGTGAGCCGGCTCGATCGCCGCTTTCGGCGGTGCCCCGTGATCACTTACTTCAACATGCCTGCTGCTGGCGGTAAAAGTCGTTGCCAGCCAGGTCGTTGATCACCACGGCGGGAAAATCCGCCACTTCAAAGCGAAATATGGCCTCGGCCCCGGCATCGGCAAAGGCCACCAGTTCACATTTGCAAATACAGCGCGACAGCAGGGCTCCGGCCCCGCCGATGGTGGCCAGGTAAACAGCACCATTGGCCAGCATCGCCCGCCGGACCTCTTCCGAACGCGGGCCCTTGCCCATGGTCGCCGTCAGGCCCAGTTCCAGCAGCCGGGGGGTATAGGCATCCATCCGGTAACTGGTGGTGGGCCCGGCCGCCCCGATCACCTTGCCCGGCGGGGCCGGAGTTGGCCCCACATAGTAAAGCAGCTGTCCCCGCAGGTCCACCGGCAGCGACTTGCCTTGATCCAGCAGGGCGCACAGGCGCCGATGGGTCTGATCCCGCCCGGTATAAATAACCCCGTTTAAACTGATCAGTTCCCCGGCCTTAAGCTCGGCCGTCACCCCCGGCCGGAAAGGAACCTCCACCCGGCGCAGTTGCTGCCAGAAATCGGCACCTGCCCTCATTTCGGACATAACAAAACCTCAAATAATGATAAGAAGTGATCACGGGCCCAACAACATGTTGATTTAACGGCCGTAACCCAAGCAGCCGTGCCGCAGATTCGGGGGATCAGCCAGGCGCCGCGTACACCGGGTACTCAAGCCTGGCTGATCGCCCGAAGGTGCGGTGCGGCTGTTTGGGTTACCAAAGGGTTATTTCTTGGTGGCGATGGGCATGACACTGGATATTCACCGCCACCGGCAAGCTGGCAATATGGGTGGGGAAAAGCTCCAAATGCACCGCCAGGGCGGTGTTATTGCCGCCAAAACCGTGAACTCCCGCTCCCTTCTCGTTGACCGCAGTCAAAATCGCGGCCTCCAGCTCGGCGGCATCCCGGCGGGGGTGACTCTGCCCCAGGGGACGGCAAAGGGATCTTTTGGCCAGGTACGCGGCCTTTTCAAAACTGCCACCCACCCCCACCCCAACCGTCACCGGCGGGCAGGGGTTGGAACCGGCGGCCACCACCCGCTCCACCACATAATCGATCGAT
>PWOG01000193.1 GCA_003557565.1 Desulfobulbaceae bacterium | reverse complement strand
GTGCTGCACGACCTCAACCTGGCGGCGGCCTTTTGCGACCACCTGGTGTTTCTCAACCGGGGCCGCATCCAGGCCGCCGGCCCCACCGACCAGGTGCTGACCCCGGCCACCATCGCCCGGGTCTTCGGGGTGGAATGCGCCGTCAGCCACGATCAGTTCAGCAACGCCCCCCGGGTATCGTTCAACCTGGCGGCCCAAAGTCAACCGCCACCGGCGACGGAGGCCCGGCAATGATGATTTTGCCCAACATCATATACAGGAAGTCACTGCGGCCTTTGGTCGCCGCCCTGCTTTTATGCCTGGCCTCCCTGTTGCTGGGCATCGGGGAAGCCGGGGCCGGCGACCGGCCGGAATCAACCGCCGAAAGACAATCAAACCCCGTGGTGGTGGACAACTCCGGCCGCGAGATCGCGGTGGAACAGCCCTTCCGGCGTATCATCTCGCTCTACCCGGCCCACACCGAAAACCTGGCCTCCCTGGGGCTGGGCCAGGAAGTCATCGGCATCGGCCTCAGCGACGATCATCCGCCCCACCTGCTGGACCGCCCCCGTTTCAGCTACCGGGAGGACCCGGAGCGCTACATCGGCCACCGCCCGGACCTGGTGCTGACCCGGCCGATGATCGAACGGGCTTACCCCCAGTTGATCGACAAACTGGAACAGGCCGGCATCACCGTGGTTTCCCTGCAACCCACCTCACTTGACGGCCTGTTCGACTACTGGCGGCAACTGGGCATGATCACCGGCCTAGAGGAAGAGGCGGAACGGATGATCGACCAATTTCAGCAGGAACTGGCCGCCATCCGGGAACAGGTGGCCGCTATTCCCGATCAGCAGCGCCGGCGGGTCTTTTTCTCCTCGATTCATCGGCAGATGAAGACCTTCGCCCCGCAAAGCATCGCCATGTTCGTGCTGGAAGAGGCCGGCGGCCGCAACGTAGCCACCGACGCCCCCCGGGTGCGCCAGACCAATATCGCCGACTACGGCAAGGAGCGCATCCTGGCCAAGGGCGAGGAAATCGACATCTTCCTGGCCCAGCAAGGCCGGATGAACCCGGTGGACCGGGACAACATCAAAGACGAGCCGGGCTTCGGGGCCATCCGGGCGGTAAGAAAAGACGAAATCCACCTGATCGACGAACGCCTGGTCTCCCGCCCCACCCTACGGATCATCCAGGGCATCCGCCAGGTGGCTAATATCCTCTACCCGGATTTTTTTGTCCAGGTGCCCTCCAACACTCAAGAAGGGAATCCCGGATGACGACTAGATCGCCGCAAAATGCAGGGCGCGATTCCGGAGTGCCGCAGATTGCGGCAAGCGAGACGGTGCCGCGTACCCCGGTACGCAAACCGGCTCGATCGCCGCAAGGTGCGGTGCTCCGGGATCGCGCCCCAGGGGTGATAATCGCTGGCACCCATAGCGGCTGCGGCAAAACCACCGTCACCCTGGGCCTGCTGGCCGCCCTGACCCGGCGGGGCACCCCGGTGCAGCCCTTTAAGTGCGGGCCGGACTTCATTGATCCCACCCTGCACCAACTGGTCACCGGCCGTCATTCCCCCAACCTGGATCTCTGGATGACCGGCCCCGATTACGTCCTACAAGCCTTTCAGCGCCACTGCCGCCCCGGCGACCTGGGCCTGGTCGAAGGGGTGATGGGGATGTTCGACGGCGGCGAATCCTCCGCCGCCGCCCTGGCCAGCTGCCTGAAGCTGCCGGTGGTGCTGGTCCTGGATGCCAAGGCGGCGGCGGAAAGCGCGGCGGCGGTACTCAAGGGATTCGAGTTGTTTGCCCCCGAAATCGCCCCAACGGCGGTAATCCTCAACCGGGTGGGCAGTGAGCGCCACCGGCGGCGACTTTACCAGGCCATCGAACAGCACTGCCAAAGCGAGATCATCGGCGATCTACCCCGCGACCTGGAGTTTACCATTCCCGAGCGCCACCTGGGCCTGCGGATGGGCTCGGAATCACCGCTGTCGCCGGCGGCCCTGGACAAGCTGGCAACGGCCATCGAGCAGTATGTCGATCTGGACCGGTTGCTGGCGTTGGCAGTGGGGAAATTGGGGTCAGACCAGCGGCCGGAGGAGCCCAGGGATCCAACGAAGCCCGTTGGGGGCGGTTCGTCGGTCCCTTTTCGCTCATTCTCGGCGGACATTCTGTCCGCCGCCGAGGCGTCTGCTGCCCGGCAGCGGACGAACCCGCGAAAATGGACCGACGAACCGCCCGGGGACTCTCCTTGGAAGTTTTCGCCCCCGGTACGGCTGGGAGTAGCCAGGGATGCGGCCTTTTGCTTCTACTACCTGGATAATCTTGAACTACTGCAAGACGCCGGGGCCGAACTGGTATTTTTCAGCCCTTTAACCGATCACAAATTACCACCCGATCTGGACGGAATTTATCTGGGGGGCGGTTATCCGGAGCTTCATGCCCAGGAACTGGCCGCCAACCGGGAAATGTGCACGGCCATACGGAAATGGGCCGAGGCTGGCGGGGTGATCTACGGCGAATGCGGCGGCTTTATGTATCTCTGTCAGGGTATCGAGGATTTCGACGGCAACTTTCATCCTCTGGCCGGGGTTTTTCCGGTCCGGGCCGGCATGGGCCGCCGCCTGGCCGCCTTGGGGTACCGGGAGGCCGTCACCGCCCAGGAAGGACTTTTCGGCCTTGCCGGCACCCGGCTACGGGGCCACGAGTTTCATTATTCCCGCATCGAACCCATGCCGGAACATCTTGAGCCGCTGTACCACAGCACCAACCTCGACGGCGACGCGGGATCGTCAGCCTACCGCCGGCACAACACGGTGGCCGGCTACCTGCACCTGCATTTGGGCTCCAACCCAGAAGCCGCCGCCGCTTTCGTAAAAAATTGCCAGGACAACAAACCATGAGCATAACCATTCAGCAGATTAAACCGGCGGAAATCGAGGCTGAAAGCTTTCGCATCATCGACCGGGAACAGGGCGCCCACCCTTTCGATGCGCCGACCTGGAGCGTGGTGCGGCGGGTGATCCACGCCACCGGCGATTTTTCCTTTGCCGACAACCTGCGCTTCGGCCCCGGCGCCCTGGCCGCCGGGCTGGCCGCCATCCGGGCCGGCAAGAACATCCTCACCGATGTCAACATGACCGCCACCGGTATCAGCAAGCACCTGCTTGCCAGCCACGGCGGCAAGGTGTTCTGCGGGGTGGCCGACCCGGAGGTGGCCGAACAGGCCCGCCGCCGCGGGCTGACCCGCTCCGAGGTGGCCATCGATAACCTGTTGCCGGAAAATATCGGCATTGTCGCCATCGGCAACGCCCCCACCGCCCTGCTGCGGGTCATGGAACGGCGGGAGGCCCTGGCGCCGGAACAGCGGCCGGACCTGATCATCGGGGTGCCGGTGGGCTTTGTCAACGCCGCCGAG
>PWOG01000279.1 GCA_003557565.1 Desulfobulbaceae bacterium | reverse complement strand
TTGATCACCAAGTCGATCCGGGAAACCACGAATCGACCGGCAAACAGGGTGTCAATGGTCAGCCGGGGTTCGATCTCTTCCCGGGCGAAGCCCT
Organism: Desulfobulbaceae bacterium; assembly: GCA_003557565.1. Classification (GTDB taxonomy): domain Bacteria; phylum Desulfobacterota; class Desulfobulbia; order Desulfobulbales; family Desulfurivibrionaceae; genus Desulfurivibrio. Next base: position 3,311 of record PWOG01000279.1, on the reverse strand, counting down.
TGTCCTCCACCAGCAGCCGGGCAAGTTGCTGACGGTAGCGTTCATCGTCGGTATCCACCAGGGTTTCGCCGGTGAGAAAGTCCTGGAGGTGGCCGTAAATCATGTGATGGGTGTGGAGCTCAGCCATGATCGCTGCGGTCCTTGTTTATGTTACGGCGAATAAAACAAGGAAGGGGAAGAGCCTGGTTGCGCCTCTTCCCCTCCCGGTCGTCGCTGCTGCTGCCAGGTCTGGCGCGGCGGGCCCTTACAGGTCCAGCCAGGATTCGGAAAAAACGATGCGGCCGGAGAGCACCTTGTAGGTCTTGTAATGCTCCAGGGCGGTGCCGGAAAGGCCGGCGGGATCGGGGTCGTTGCCGTCCATCATGCCGTGGACCATGTCCACCAGTTCCTGGCGCTCGCCCTTGCAGATGGCCATCAACTCCTCGTCGTAGGAGTTGACGATGGCCGTGGTCAGGCCGTATTTCATCAGCATGATCAGGTAGGTGCGATCAAGGTACTTGCGCAGGTGCTCGGCCACGCCGTTACTGACGTTGGACAGCCCCACGGTGGAGCCGGCGCCGGGAGCAATCTCCTGGAGCATGCTCATGAACTCCAGACCGGAGTTGATCTGGTCGGCCCCCAAAGTGATGGGGGTGCCGATGGGATCAAACAAGATTTTCTCGTTGGGGATCCCGGCCTCGCTCATGGCCATCATCAGGTCCACGGCCATGGCGGCCCGCTCGTTGGAATCTCGGGGCATGCCTTCAGCGCCCCAGAGCAGGCCGATGACGTAACAGCCGGCTTCGGCGGCCACCGGGATCAATTTTTCCATCCGCTCGGGCTGGGCGGAAATGGAGTTCATGATGGCCCCTTCCTTGTTTTTCAGGGCCTTGAAGCCGGCGGCCATGGCCTCGGCGTTGGTGGTGTCCAGACAAAGCGGTACGTCGGTGGCCGCTTCCACGGTCTCCACCACCCAGGGCATCAGCTCGGTGCCGTCTTTGCGGGCCGGACCAATGTTGAGGTCCAGGAAGGAGGCGCCGGCGGCGGACTCCTCCTTGGCCATTTCCTGGATCGGGCCGGGATTGCGTTCTTTCATTGCCGTGCCGCTGCGCTGCCCCATGATGTTGATGCTCTCGGCGATAGCCTGTACCTTGACCATTGTTCCCTCCTTCACACTGTTGGTAAAAATTAGCTAATTAAAAAAAGCTGAGTTCGCTGTATCACATTGCCCCGACGCCGGGGGGCGTGCCGCCGCCTCGTGCTCACGGGCTGCCGGGTAACCACTTCACTGGGTTTGCCTCGTAAGCGGTCAGGGAGTGGCTCAGGTTACGGCAGGCCCCGTCGGCGGTGCCTGCATCAGTACGTGAGCGGGCCCATCGCCGCTTTCGGCGGTGCCGGTGGGGGCAACTCGTGGCAACCAGGAAAAATAGCCGTAAGCGGGGTGGATGTCAATCAAATGTGCAAAAACTCCGTCCTGGTCGGCTGAGGAGCTAAGAAGTAGATTGATTGCTCTCCAGGCTCTGCCCCTCTTCCAGGCGTTTGATGCCGGTGGTCCGTTCAACCGGCAGGACAAAGGCGATGCCCTTGCCGGGCTCATCCAGGCCGGTGTCTTCCCGGATAGCCTGGAGCACGGCATCGGTGTGGTCGGCGCTGACCAGGGTTAAAACCACCTCTTTTTCCGGTTCGATGGGAATGGAAAAAAGGGTGGCTTGCTCGTGGATGCCGGTGCCCCGGCCGAAAAGAATGGTGCCACCCTCGGCACCGGCGCGCTTGCTGGCGGCTACCACCGTCTCGGCATTACCCTTGTTGACCACACTCACGATCAGTTGAAATCCGCTGGGTTGTTGCATGTCTTGCCTCTTTTTGGCCTCCAGGTCGCATAAATGGGCTATACCGATCAGTTGCGGCACCTCCAGGACCAGGGCGATGCCCCGGCCGGTCTCTTGCAACCGGCCCGCCTCGGTGACCTCGTTTAACAGCGTGTCGCCGATATTTTCGGGAAAAAGGGTGAAAACGATCTCCTTGTCCTGGCTGACGGGGATTCCGAAGCATTTTTTTTCGTAAAGGCCGGTTCCCTTGCCCAGAAAGGTGGTGCCGCCCTCGGCGCCGGCCCGGCGGGTTGCTTCGATGATGGTTTTGGCCCGGCCTTTCTTGACCACGGTGATCAGTAATTTATGACAGGAAATCAGGCTCATGGTTGTTCCTTTTGGCGACGGGTGAACAGCTGCCCCAGGATCAGAACCGCCAGGATGGGGGCCAGGGCCACCAGGGTGATCATCCCGAAACCGTCCAGCAGCGGGTCACGGCCTTCGATGACGCCGGCCGCGCCCACGGAAACGGCCATGATGAAGGTCACGGTCATGGGTCCGGTGGCGACCCCGCCGGAGTCGAAGGCGATGGAGGTGAAGGTCTTGCTTGAATAACGAATCAGCAGCAGGGCCAGCAGATAACCGGGAATAATAAAGTACCACAGGGGTATTCCCAGCAGCATTCGCGCCATGGACAGGGCGATGGAAAAACCGACTCCGATGGACAGGGTGTAGAGCATGATGCTCTGCGGAATCGAGCCACTGGAGGTTTTTTCCACCTCCAGATTGAGAATCCGCACCGCCGGTTCGGCGAAGGTGGCGACAAACCCCAGGACAAAGCCGATGGGGATCAGCAGCCAATTATGATGCAGGCCCGCCAGGATCGCCCCCATTTCACTGCCCACGGGAAAAAAACCGACCTTGACCCCCTGGAGGAACAGGGACAGGCCCAAAAATGTGGGCACCAGGCCCTTTAAGATGTTTAAAAGTTGCGGCCAGGGCAGGCGCAGGATAAAGATCTGAAAGAAAATAAAAAAGGCCAGCAAGGGGATCAGAGCCCCGCCCACCTCCAGCATGACATGACCAAACCCGGCAAACACCTCGATATCAGTCATAGAAGATACCCAACAGCATGACCGCCAGGATCGGTCCGATGGAAGCCAGGGCCACCAGCCCGAAACCATCGGCGGAAGCGGTTTTGCCGCCAAGAACCGATGCCACCCCAACCCCCAGGGCAAGAATAAAGGGTACGGTCATGGGCCCGGTGGTCACCCCTCCGGCGTCGAAGGAAACCGGTACATAATGAGCCGGGGTGAAGGCGGCCAGCAAGAAGACCAGGGCGTAGCCGGTCACCAGCAAATACGTAATGGGAATGCTGAGGATAATTCGCAACATCGCCAGGCCGACGAAAAAGGCTACGCCGGCGGCCACGGGATAGATCAGAACATGCTGGGAAATTTCACCCCCGGAAACCTGGTCGACCTGCATGGCCAGCACCCGCACGTCGGGCTCGGCCACGGTGGC
>PWOG01000174.1 GCA_003557565.1 Desulfobulbaceae bacterium | reverse complement strand
GTAAAAATCGACGGTGTTGGCATAGGTGAACCCATCGTCGTCATATCCCTGGGCGAGAATCGTGATCTTCCCGTTTGGCTGTTGGCGCAGCAGCGCGCGCAACGTCCCGAGGTCGTGCGCAACCATCTCGCCCGTGGAAGAGATGGAAAACAAGCCATCCACCCGCACGGGAATGCCGCCTTGCGGGTGCTCGATGTGGATGAAGTCGATACCGCTCAACGGCTGAACCCCGTCGTTGGTTGCAAACGCAAGAACAAACGCGTCGAAGGTGTCGGCTAATATGCCCTCGGTCCGTTGCTGCAGGACAAGCTCGTTGCCCTCAACAACTTCCTTGGTATCATCCAGTACCAGCGTAACCTCCCGCCAGTCGCCTGGCTGTAGGTCGAGCAATTGGCTGCCAATCGCTGTCGAGGGGACGACGCCGACTAGCTCGATGCGGCCAGCCGGGAGCGTTAGGTTTGTGCGGCTGTTCACGTCAGTCTGAGCAACAGTTTGGCCATTGACACGCAAGTACACCCCGGCACCGGTGGGCCGAGTGCTGCCATCATCCGATGCGTAGACCGTGGTGATCGCTAGCGTTACCAGACCCTCATCTTCAAGGTCGAGGCAGTTGCGCAAGGCGCCTACGGTGCCGAGCAGTTGCTCCCGAACGTCCGCCGATATCCGCTTCGTAGCAGGACTAGCTAACTGCCGGAGGGCGACATCAAGCTGGTGGACGGAGGCCTCCTTGTTGCCGCGACTGCTCATGTGCCACGCATTCTGAACGTGGCTATCTATCTTCTGATGCGAGCCACGATCCAGATGCGCACCGGCCAGTGCTGCGAGCGCCTCCTGGTACTCTCCCTCGCAGATGGGAGACGCTAATGCAGCAGGCACTGCCATGGAAAGCACAAGAGCTGCTGCAATTAGCAACGACCGCTTCCGGCCGAGCCACCCCCTTAACATGTTTTTCATTGACATGGCCCCGTTCCTCCTCCTTTTAGTGGGCTTGTCCAAGCACACCCAAAGGGCTTGGCCTCTTGAAGAGATGACGAGATTACTCCAACCGACAAAAGAGAAAAGGCAGCCTTAGCTCGCCGGATCACGCTCACCCTATTTGCTTTTCTCCCTTCTAATAACTCTGGCCATCAGCCGCGCGAGGTACGAGCGTCGGCTGGTATGGCTTGGTTAAACGGATTTATGTATTGGCACACGACTGAACCGTTATCTTTCCAACGTCCTGGGCGGGAACCAAACAAGCAATGTCCGCGATGTCACCGATATTTAACGTAATCGCCCCAGGCTCCGCCACCTTGTCAAACAGGACGATTCGTAGCTCCTGCTGATGTGAGAAGGCCAGGTCTTTCACGAAAGGACCTACTTCATCATGCCTCTTGCTCATATCCACGTATTCGACCCTACTGCGCCAATGACTTAACCCACGACGATGGGCTTCATTCTTTACGCGTGTCACAAAATCTACTGCATCTCCGATAACAACTGCCGTATCGCCGAATCCGCCCCAAACCCTTTCATCCACTACTTCGCCCAAACGAACGTCCTCGTCAAACGGAATCACAGCGTGAAACATGCAGTAGACATTGGTCTTATCGAGATTGCTATTCTTTATGCGTCCGATGCCACCGGTAAGCAGTGCGACCTCATCGTTATTTCCTGTGACAGAGTTTTTTCTGGTGAGCTTCGAACCTTTCATCTGCATGATGCGTTCCAGACCCTCATAGGGATGAGGTTGACTAACAGGCCGAATATCTTATCATTACGGCATCATAGCAAAGTGACGGCCACCATTGCCGGCAGCTTACATGAGCATGCCGGAACTTTGCAAGCAGGCCGCCCATGCTTTTTCCCTGTATTTCGAAGCCCGGCAATCAAAGCGATTCAATATGAGGCAGTCGGGCGTAGGGGCGTAAACACCTACAAAACAACCCCGGATTCGGTCACCAAATGATGCAGGCGCTGGTCGTGGGGCAGCAGGGGGAGTTGGGGCACTACCTGCAGGTCGAAGGCCAGGCCAATCCGTATTGCCTGGGGGGCGTGGTCGGTCATGAAGCGGTCGTAATAGCCGCCGCCGTAGCCCAGGCGGCCGCCCTGGGGGTCAAAAACGCTGCCCGGCACCAGGACCAGGTCGATGGCCGCCGGATCCTGGGGTTGGCTGGCGGCCGGGTCCGGTTCGGGGATGCCGCAGTAGCCGGGGCGCAGTTGGCGGCCCGGGTCGGTGAGCTGAAAAACTTCCAGGCGCTTTTCCTTTACCCGGGTCAACGGTACCGCCAGGCGGCAGCCGGCCGGCAGGTGGGCGGCCAGGGCCGGCAGGGTCTCCACCTCGCTGCGGAAATGCAAGTAGACCATGACCACCCCGGCCCGGCGCACCGGCTCCAGTGCGGCCAGGGCGGCATGGATGGCGGCGCTTTTTTGCCGCCGCTGGTCGGGGCTTAAACCATCCCGGGCGGTCAAAACCGTGTCTCGCAACCGGCGGCGCTGTTCTTCGATCTGCATTGTTCCCGACCTGTCGTTAATGCTTACCTTCTTGACCACTATGGGTTATTTAAAGTAAATTCACCATTTATGCCACAACCGTGGCACAAAAAACGGCCTGTTGGCGTAACCGGCCGTAAGCGTTCAGACCATCAAACATGGACAGTGGTCAAGGGCAAGGTCGCCCCGCCGCGAAAAAATATGCCTGAATTACCGGAAGTGGAAGTAGTGCGCCAAGGTTTGGAACCTTTGGTGCTGAACCGGCAAATCGCCCGCATCAGCGCCAGCGGCCTGCCCCTGCGCCGCCCCGTGCCCCTGGCCGAACTGCGCCGGTGGGGCGAAGGCGCCCGGGTGACCGGGGTTGCCCGGCGGGCCAAATATCTGTTGCTGCACCTGGACAATGGCGCCCTGCTGGTTTTTCACCTGGGGATGACCGGCAAGATTTATCCGGCCCCGGCCGATGAACCGCCCCGCAAGCATGATCATCTGCGCCTGATCCTGGCCGATGGCCGGGTGGCCGGCCCCGCCGTCGGCCGGGCTCCGGAGGCGGCCGGGGAGATTCGCTTCAACGACACCCGCCGCTTCGGCCTGGTGGCGGTCTTTCCCCCTGGGGAAGCCAGGATGCCGCCGCTGCTGGCCGGGCTGGGCCCCGAACCCCTGGACGAAAAGGCCTTCACCCCGGCCCATCTGGCACAACACGGCTCAAAACGCCGGGCCCCGATTAAAAACCTGCTGATGGACAACCGGGTGGTGGTGGGTATCGGCAATATTTACGCCAATGAAATCCTTTTTGCCGCCGGCGTCCATCCGGAAACCCCGGCCCTGGCCGTTTCCCGGGCCAAGCTGAAAAAAATCTGCCTGGCCGCCCGGCAAATCCTGACCCGGGCCATCGCCGCCGGCGGCACCACCATTGCCGATTTTGCCAACGCCGCC
>PWOG01000196.1 GCA_003557565.1 Desulfobulbaceae bacterium | reverse complement strand
GTACCGGTGGCCCCGGCGGCACGGTGACTTTCAGCCCCCGTCATTACCGGGAGCTGAGCCGCTGGTTTGCCCGGCAGCCCCATGGGTTTGAGGTAAGTTTTCAGGTCTTTGTGGTAAAATGTAAAAAAGGGCCAGACAGTGGACATCATTAAAAAAAGGGCGATTTTCATCGGCGCCACCGATACCGGCGTGGGCAAAACCCTGGTCAGCGCCCTGCTGGTGGATTTTCTCCGCCGCCGGGGAATTGACGCCGGCTACCAGAAATGGGCGGCCACCGGCTGTGAGGAGGAGGTGCCCGATGATCTGGCCACGGTGCGTGCCCTGGCCGATGATCGGCTCCGGCCGACCGCCGGGGCGGCAGGGGCGGAAAATTGGTGCAAGCCAAGGGCTTTACCAGGATCTAACCTGGAACTGACGGTGCCTTATCGCCTCCGTCTGCCCGCCTCACCTCACCTGGCGGCGGAGCAGGAGGGCCGGGAAATCGATGCCGCCCGCCTGGTATCGTCATTTGAGCAGGCGCTGGCGGCCCATGAAGTGTTGGTGGTGGAAGGGGTGGGAGGGATGCTGGTCCCCTTGAATCGCCGGTTGCTGCTCATCGACCTGGTGGCCGAACTGGCTCTGCCCACCCTGCTGGTGGCCCGCAGCGGCCTGGGTACCATCAACCACAGCCTGCTGAGCCTGGAGGCCCTGCGCCGCCGCGAAATTCCCGTCGTCGGCCTGGTTATGAGCGATGAGGAAGCGGAGCCGCCGGAGCTCATCGTCGAGGACAACCGGCGTACCATCGCCGAACTGGGCCAAACCACCATCTTCGGCCGCCTGCCCCGCTGCCCGGACCACGCCAGCGCCCGCACCGCCTTCGCCCCCATCGGCCACGAGATAGCCGGATTTTTGTAAGCGGTCACAGGGCACCGCATCTTGCGGCGATCGGGCCGGCTCACTTACTTATGTACGCTTCGCCGCCTCGATCACCACAACCTGCGGCACCCTGCGGGCGCTTACCATTTCGCCCCCGTGATCACTTACCCTTACGTTGTGGAATATGCGGTGCCGTCGGGCTTTTTGCTAGTAATAATACCAGATGGACTCGTAGTCCGAGACACTTTCGCCGATACCTTTGAGCCTTTCCAGGTAGTCCAGGATCGGCACGTCTTCGTTGACGTGGGTGGTGGTGTGCTGGGAGATCTTCTTTTCCCAGGAAAGAAATTCGTAGACCCGGGCGCCGTTGGGCAGGATGGCCAGCAGGTTGCGGTACTCCCGGGCCCGCAGGTAATTCTTGCCCTGGCGGGGAACGTTGAAGACCGCCTCGTCGGTGCGCCCCAGACCCGGCAGCAGGCGGGCTTCCTCCTGCTGCTCCTGGATCAGCCGGGCGATGGGTACCCGGTAGCCGATGGTTTCGTCCTTGCCCTTGGTGTTGAAGGTGTAGTAGGGATCGATGCCGCTCAAACGCAGATGGCGGCGCAGGGCCGAGGCCTCGAACCGGCGGGAGATGAAAAAGGTGTAAACCAGCTGGTTATAGACCGGTATCCCCTTAAGCCGCAGGCGGTTAACCGCCTCCACCATCTCCGGGGTTATCTCGTAGGGGTGCTGAACATGGGTCATCACCGCTATTTCCCGGCGACCGGGCCGGCGATGGCGGGCGATCAGGGCCGTCAGCCCCTCGGTGAAGCGCATGGGCATGGTGACCAGGGTCCGGGTGCCGATCCGGATCCGTTCCACGGTGGGAATTGCCGCCACCCGGTTAAGAATTTCCGCCAGGACCTCGTTGCCCATGGCCAGGGGATCGCCGCCGGTTATCAGGACCTCCTGGATGGACGGATGGTCGCGGATCCAGTTGATGGCCTCCTTGATCCTGTCCATCCCGGCAAAGGCCCCCGGGGCCATGACCTCGTCGATTTCCCAGTTGCGCTGGCAGTAAACGCAGATCTGCGGGCAGGTGTTGTAGGGTTTCAGGATGCAGATGGCGGGATAGCGCCGGGTGATCAGGTCAAAGGGCGAGGTGTCCTCCTCGCCCATGAAGTCCAGCCGGGAATGATCCTCGACGGCTAGTATCCCTTTGACGTAGTCCAGCGGCGGCAGCACCTGAGCCCGGATGGAGGCGTCTCGGCCGCCCGGGTCGTCGTCCATCAGGCTCAGGTAGTAGGGGGTGATGCCAAAGGGCAGCTGGTGTTCCCGGGCCAGTTTCAGTGCCTGGCGCTCCGCCTCGGAGAGCCTGACCAGCTTCTCCAGGGGCTCAAGTTCCCTGATGATGTTTCCCACCTGCCAGCGCCAGTCAAACCAGCTGTCCAGATCGGCCCCCAGTTGCCGGAGGATGTGCTCGCGGCGATGCAGCCGCCGCCTGATCGCTTCCTCGTCCAGGCCCAGGGGGTAGGACTCCATGTAGCGGTCCACTTCGCTCCAGAGATCGTCCAGCTGGCGGGAACGCATCCGGGCGGCGTCCCGGCCGCTGGCTTTGATGGGGGTGAGATGGATGGAATCCAGGGCCCGGCGCGGCCCCTGGCCGTCGAGCCCCTTGCAGAGATAAAAGATTTCGGCGTAAAAGGCCGGGCTCAATTCCGGCCGGGGCCGGTGCCGGGCGATGTCCCAGAGGGCCCGGGTTACGCTGAAGCCGGCGATTTTTTCCGAATCGGGCTTGACCAGGGAACGCAAAACCGCAGCACAGTCGCGGACCCGGTTGCGGGTCAGGGCGTCCTGGCCAACCTCGTTGAGGTGGGTATCATCGCTGAAGCGGCTACGGGCCTCCATCCGGTCGGCCAGCTGCAGCAGGCGGGCGCGGGCCTGTTCTACATCAGGGGCCTGGCGGACTGTGGCAAAGAAATAGGGGTTGGTCTTACGCAGGTATTTGGCGTTGAAGATATTGATGTCCATACGGCCTTAAGCCTACCTGTTGCCGCCGGATCGGTCAAGTTCCGGCAAAGTTCGCCCTAATCGTAACCCCTCATCACAGGGGTTGTCCCGTAAGCGGTCACAGGGTGCTGCAGGTTGTGGCGAGCTCCGGCGGCGATGCGTACATCAGTACGTGAGCCGGCCCGATCGCCCCAAGATGCGGTGCCCTGTGATCGTTTACCCCGAATCTTCTGTTACTGGCAGCAGGAACTGCCGCCGCGGCTTTCGGGCACACCCAGCTTCTTAAGGATAATTCCCAGGGGGCAGAATTTGCTGAAACCATACTGAAAGAGATTGGCCCCGACAAAAGCGGGCAGCAAATACCAGTAAGGATGCGCCCAGGTGCCCAGGGCCAGGCCGACGAGGATGAAGGTGCCGGCAAAGACGTGAATCCAGTCATTGACGTTCATGTTTTCGATCTCCACAAAGCAAGGGTTAAAAGGTAAGCGGTCACAGGGTGCCGCAGGTTGTGGCGATCGGGACGGCTCACGTACTGATGTACGCTTCGCCGTCCCGATCGCCGCAAG
>PWOG01000243.1 GCA_003557565.1 Desulfobulbaceae bacterium | reverse complement strand
TTCAGCGCTTTCTCGAACTGGCCGGCCTTAACGAAAGGCTTTTTTTCGACCCTTATCTGTTGGAATCCCCTACCATCCGGCAACGGGTTTTCGAGTGCCAGCACTTCAAGGGGTGGACCAGAAGGGGGCGTTTTATCCGCTACGGTCTGACCTGCTATGATAACCTGGCTTTTCACATCAGGGTTTATCACGCCAAGTTTCAGGAACTGGCCCATGACCGGGAAAACATAATGGCTTCCATAGAAGCATTTTACGAGCAGAACAACATCAATGCTATCCTCAGTTTTCTTAATTCCCTCAAAGATGGGCGTGGTACCGGCGCCATGCAAGGGGAAACGGAGATCGGCCTGGCCGAGGAGCTGGACAAAAAGCTGCAGATCAAGGCCCCTGCCCCCATTGAACAGATTCTGCCGGTGATCAAGCCGCTGCCGCCGCTGAACGAAATTAAAAGACCTTTAAAGCGGCTGGTTAAACAGGCATATCGGGACCAGGCACCGGAAACCCTGGTAATGTTTGACTCCGGCGGCACGCCGTGCCCGGAGCGAAAATATGTACTGAAAAACTGAGATAAACAAGACGTCGGCAGGCGGATAAAGGGGCGCGACCATTGAATGCTGTTTTCTTGACCGCTGTTGGCTTCTCTGGTACCTTTTTTGTTTTATTCGGAAGGGGCATTTGCAGTGTCCCTATTTGTGATGTTCTGCGCTTTGAAATGTGCGGACATGCCAAAATTAGAACTGTCGTGGAGGACTGTCATGAAAAAGCAAAGTCTGGTGTTATCGCTGTTGCTGGCCGGTGGTTTAATGTTGGCTGTGGGTACCGGGTGTGGTCAGGAGGAAGAAGAGTTGCCGCCCCCCGAAACCACCTATGAAGAGCCGAGCCCTGGGATCTATGAAGAAGAGGCGCCGGCCCGTGAACCTGCAGAAGATCCCATGGGGCCGACTGAAGATGACTTCATGGACCCTTATGACGAAGACCCCATGGAAGACCCCATGGAAGATCCCATGATGGAAGAGCCGGCCGACGAAGATCCCGCTCCAGGATATGGCTATTAGTTGAATAGTCCTTTTTTACGGTCCGACGGAATTGTCGGCACACCAGAAGCCGTGTCGCCGACAATTCTCGTTTTGTGATTTAACTTTGATGCATCCGGCAAAAAAATAAATCTGGAGACGGCATGACCGTAACGCCTTCCGCTCCCGATACGGGGGATTACCGTGCCCTGTTACGGGCTATTCCCAAGGTTGATGAAGTGATGGCCTGGTTGGCCGGCGGGACCGAAGTGAATGGCCTGGTGGGGGAAGACGTTCCGCCACGGTTGCTGAAAAACGTGGTGCGGCAGATGCTGGAGGAATACCGCCAGCGGATCCTGGCCCAAAAACCCCTGCAAATACAGGAACTGCAGCGGGAACAACTTCTGCCCCGTCTCCGCCAGCGGCTGTCCGCCCGGCTACGCCCCAATTTCCGACCTTTGATCAACGCCACCGGCGTGGTGGTGCATACCAACCTGGGCCGGTCTCTGCTGCCGGAAACGGCCACGGCCAATCTGGCGGCGGTGGCCTCCCGTTATTCCAATCTTGAATACGACCTGACCACCGGTAAGCGGGGCAGCCGCTACTCCCTGGTGGAGGATCTGCTCGTTGAGTTGACCGGCGCCGAGGCGGCACTGGTGGTCAACAACAATGCCGCCGCCGTGTTGCTGGTTCTCCAGACCCTGGCCGCCGGTCGTGAGGTTATCGTCTCCCGGGGCCAACTGGTGGAAATCGGTGGGTCGTTCCGGATCCCGGAAGTGATGGCCCGCAGCGGTGCCCGCCTGGTGGAGGTGGGGGCCACCAATCGCACCCATCTCCGGGACTACGAGCAGGCCATCGGTGATGAAACCGCGCTGCTGCTCAAAGTACACACCAGTAATTACCGGATCAGCGGCTTTACCTCCGAGGTTGCCGCCGGGGATCTGGTAAAGCTGGCCGGGCAACATCGGCTGCCGGTGATGGAAGATCTGGGCAGTGGTTCACTGCTGGATTTTTCCCGTTATGGTCTGGTCAAGGAGCCCACGGTTCAAGAAGTGCTTGCCGACGGCGTCGATGTGGTCACCTTCAGCGGCGACAAACTGCTGGGCGGGCCCCAGGCGGGGCTGATTTTGGGCAGCCGGGAAATTGTCGAAGAGGTTAAAAAAAATCCTCTAAACCGGGCGCTGAGGATCGACAAGTTCACCCTGGCCGCCCTGGAGTCGGTCCTGCGTCTTTATTTCGACGATGAACAGGCGCGCCGGCAAATTCCCACCCTGCGGATGCTGACCGCTTCCTACGAGGAAAATCGCCGTCGGGCTCAACGATTGCGCCGCCGGTTGAAGGATCTTCCCGAGGGCTGCTGCAAACTGGAATTAGCTGAGGTCAATTCCCGGGTCGGTGGCGGCGCCCTGCCGGAGATGTCCCTTCCCAGCTGCGCCCTGGCCCTGACTCCCCTGACCATGAGCCTCAATCGCCTGGAACAGTCCCTGCGTACCGGCGCCACCCCGGTTATCGGCCGGATAGAAGACGATCGCCTGCTGTTTGATATGCGGACAGTGGATGACGGGGAACTGGGGGAACTGGCAGCCGCTTTGCAACAGGCGCTGGCCGGTGGCTAAGCTGCAGGGATGACTGCCGTCACCCCTGAGTTTGCCCCGGTTGAAAACACAAGACTTTCAGACCCTGTTTTGGTAATTTGTCGTAGCCAATCAAGGAGTTTGTGCCGTAAGCGTTCACGGGGCCTGCCGCAGGTTGCGGCAAGCCCCGACGGTGATGCCTGCACCAGTACGTGGGCCGGCCCCAGCGCCGCTTTCGGCGGTGCCCCGTGATCGCTTACAATTTGGCAAGCTCTGTTCGGGTTATAAGCCAGCCAAAGGTGGCAGCAAAAACAGCAATTTTGCTTAGAAGTGCGCCGCCGGGGAGTATTGGTCGTCGCCGGCGCTGCACGTGGTTACTTGATGGTTGAATTCGTGGGGGGTTATGGGTTTTCCGCTTTTCATGCCCAATGATAATAACAGCCTGGATCCCGTCACCGGCTTGCCCAATGCCGTGGCCCTGGCGGCGGAGCTTGCCGACGGGGCGGAGGAGGCCAAGCGGTGCCGCGGGGAAGGCGATTTCCTGCTGCTGCTGGAAATCTACCCCCAGGCCCGCAATGCCGAGGGAGGGATGGCCGGCATTCGTCGGGCTGGGGATTTTCTGCGTTCGCTCTGCGGCACCGACACGCCACTGTATTCCCTGGGAATGGGGATTTTTGCCCTGATCTGGCCCGTGGTCACCCCGGAAGATGCCCGTCACATGGCGGATATATTGTTGCGCCGGTTGCAGCGGGAAGAGTTTGTGCGGGCCCATGCCGGGCTGGTTGCCCTTGGTCGCGGTGGACAGGGAGGCAGGGAAGAAGTGGACGA
>PWOG01000066.1 GCA_003557565.1 Desulfobulbaceae bacterium | reverse complement strand
GAGTTCCTTCGATATCGCCGCCTACTGCCGCCGCATGGAAGAGTTGCTGGGGGACCAGGAAGGACCGGCCCGGCTCTTCTGGCAGGCCCTTTCCTTTGCCGTCACCGCCCACCAGGACCAGCGCCGCAAATCCGGCGAGGCCTACATCAGCCACCCTCTGCAGGTGGCCCAGATCCTGGCCGAGGAGCTGGATGTCCGCGATCCGGCCATTCTCGCCGCAGCGGTGCTGCACGATACCATCGAAGACGTGCCCGAGATCACCACCGTCACCATCGGCGAGATGTTCGGCGCCGATGTCGAGGAGACGGTGGAGGCCTGCACCAAGATCGCCAGTTTCAGTGGTGATCGGCAGAATTTCTACAAGCTGGTTCACCGCAAGCTCTTTTCCGGGGCCGCCGCCCGCCTTGAGGTAATGCTGATCAAGATCGCCGATCGGCTGCACAACCTCCGCACCCTGGAGTCCATGCCCCGGCACAAGCGCCAGAAGATCGCCGAGGAAACCCTGGATATTTACGCCCCCCTGGCCAAGGTCATGGGGCTGTACTCCATCAAGCGCGAACTCTACAACCTGGCCCTGACCTACAAGTTTCCCCGCCAGAGCCAGAAGGTAAACGCCAGGATCGCCAAGCTGGCCACCAACGAGGTCATGCTGGATGTAAAACGGACCATGGAGGATCTCTGCCGCCAGGCCTGGGTCACCGCCGAGGTCAGGATCCGGCCCAAAGGGCTGTGGGCCTATTTCGATCAGGCCCACAAGGTGCTGCACAAAAACATCAACCACCCCATGGAGATGGAGATCATCGCCGATGATATCCAGAACTGCTACCGGACCCTGGGGTTGATTGACCAGACATATCCTCCCATTCCCCGGACCATCCGGGATTTTATCGCCAACCCCAAGTCCACCGGCTACCAGAGTATCCATGTGCGGTGCAACATCAAAGGCTGGCACGTACTGTTCAAGATTCGCACCGCGGAAATGCAGAACTCCTCCCGGGCCGGCCTGCTGCGGGGCTGGACCAGCCGGGGCAAGGGTGAGGCCGCCGCCCTTACCCGGGAGGTCCGGGAAATGTTCGACCTGATGGGCAGCGACGACAGCAGCTCCTATCGGGAGATGATCGCGGCCAGCGGCAGCAAGGAGATCTATACTTACACTCCCAAGGGTGCCCTGATAATTCTGCCCAAAGAAAGCATTGTCCTGGATTTCGCCTTCAAGGTCCACACCGACATCGGCAAACGCTGCATCAGCGCCATGGTCGACAGCAAGAAGGTGGGTCCGGAAAAGGTGCTCCATGACGGCGATCAGGTCAGCATTATCACCCGCAAGGAACCGGCGCGTTTCGAGCCCGGCATCCAGCATTTGTGCCAGACCCCCAAGGCCCGGGCCGAACTGGCCAAAATGTTCCGCCAGCGCCGGTTGCAACTGGCCCTGGAAGTGGGGCGCTCCATTGTTCATCAGGAACTCAAGCGCTACGGAATCCCTTTAAATATCCTGGACCAGCCCGGCATGAAAGACATTCTCGCCTATTTCCGGGAAGAGAACCTGGACGAGCTGTTCCAGGCGGTGGGCGAGGGGCGGCTGCGCCTGCAGGAGTTGATTTTTGAGATTATCGAAGGGCTGTGCACCGACCGCTTCGTCCTGCAGCCGCCCACCGGCAGCCTCAACCGGATCTTTTTAAACACCCTGGACCCGGCCTGCATCAAATTTTCCCGATGCTGCAACCCGGTGCCCACCGAAAAGGGTCTTTACGCCCTGCTCAGCGAACGGGGGCTTTCCATCCACCGCAAAGAGTGCCCCACCATGGCCAAACTCAAGGTCAAACGGGAGGACGTGGTGGAGGTCCGATGGAGCCTAAAAGCCACCAGGCTCCACAAACCCCAGACCCTGCTGATCATGTCCGCCCCCTCCCGCAACCGGGTGCTGATGATGCTCAGCGTGGCCCCGGAAGAGATGCATATCACCGACATCGAACTGCTCTCCCGTCATAGCAACGCCCGGAGTTCGGCCTGGCAGATCAATTTCACCCTGGAAAACCTCCAGGGCCTGAAAAACCTGCTCCAGCATCTGTCCAAAACAGGTCTGAATTATGAGTTCGTGCTGGAATACTAACCAACCTGGACCTGGAAATGCCCCAACTTCTCGAAACCTGGCTGCATGAGTTCGGCCTTTCCGCCCCCCTGGTGGCCACCGCCTCCAATCTGATCGCTCTGTTTGTCTTTATTCTGCTGGCGATCATAGCTTACTGGGTGGACCGGCGCCGGCTGGCTCCCTTCCTGGCGTCCCGGGCCTCCAAAAGCACCACCGACTGGGACAAAATCATGGCCCGGGAAGGTGTTTTTCACTGGCTGTCCCACCTCCTGCCGGTGTCGGTTCTCTACTTCACCATCGACATCTTCTTCCCCGGGACCGAAGGGTTCGGGGAGGTGCTACGGCGCCTGATGCTGGTGGCCTATGTTCTGGTGGGCCTGCGCATCATGGACGCCCTGCTCCGGTCAACCAGCCTGATTGTAAGCAGCAAACCGCTGGCCAAGGGCAAACCGATCAAGGGCTACACCCAGGCACTGGCCATTGTGGCCTATGTCGTGGCCGGCGTTTTCATTATCTCCATTCTCACCGCCAAGTCACCATGGGGACTGCTGACCCTGATGGGCGGGATTACCGCCGTGGTCCTGCTGGTCTTCAAGGACACCATTTTAGGCTTCGTTGCCAGCATCCAGCTGGCCGCCCACGACATGGTCCGGATCGGCGACTGGATCGAGATGCCCAAGTATGATGCCAACGGCGACGTCATCGACGTCAACATCCACACCGTCAAGGTTCAAAACTTTGACCGGACCTTCTCCAACGTCCCCACCTACGCCCTGATTTCCGATTCCTTCATTAACTGGCGGGGAATGATGGAATCCGGCGGCCGGCGGATCAAACGGTCGCTATATATCGACATGAATTCCATCCGTTTCTGCACCCCGGAGATGCTGGAACGTTTTGCCGAAATAGAACTGCTGCAGGATTATATTACCGCCAAGGAAGAGGAGATCAGGGCCTATAACGCCAGCCACATCAAGCAGCACCCCGAGCAATGGGTCAACGGCCGGCACCAGACCAACATCGGGGTGTTCCGGGCCTACGTGAGCAATTACCTGCACCGGCACCCCCTTATCAACCAGGACATGACCTTCCTGGTCCGACACCTCCAGCCTACCCCCCAGGGCTTGCCCCTGGAGATCTATGTATTCAGCAAAAAGCAGGACTGGGCCGATTATGAGGGGATCCAGGCCGATATCTTCGATCATCTGCTGGCGGCTCTGCCCCATTTCGATCTGCGTCTTTTCCAGGAGCCATCGGGATTTGACTGGCGCATGGGGGGGACGACAGGGGGCCGCAAAGAGCTGCCCGCCGCCGACCAGCAAGCCCAACTTTAAGGCCTGGCGG
>PWOG01000199.1 GCA_003557565.1 Desulfobulbaceae bacterium | reverse complement strand
CTCCGTGCTGTCTTGTGCCTTGCTATTACGCAGAAAATCTTCCTGCGCCTGTTGGCATTTCCAGGCAATGACAGCCAGCTGAGATTCGTTCAGCAGTTCGAAATTAACCATGCCGGCCAACGGGGCGCTTTCCGATTCCAGGTTCTCCAGTCGGCGGTAACAGGTCAAAAAACGAGACATAGTTCCGGCCCAAATCTCCTGGCGCAAGCGACCCAGTTTTAATAATGACTCACGGGCGGCTTTTCTGGCTTGATCAAGTTCAATTTCCATATTTTCCAGGTTGGTTTTAGCAAAAGAGCTTTCGTCTATAGCTTTGTCCAGCGTTTTGTTGCTGTGGTGAACCTGGCGGAACATAGAAGCGGCCGCCCCGGCGGCGACCAAGTGGAAGATAAGTGGGAATGCCATGGCTGCGTCCTCCTGTAGGTTGAAATTGGCTGGCTGTTAGTCCAAAAACAGAGGGTACGGCCATAACCATACAGGAGGTAAGCTCGATCAGGGTGGGCTTGGCAATTTTTTTGTAAACGTGAGAGATTTTTATAAGATGTTGGCAAAAAATAACGAAAGGACGGGTATAATGAGATGATAAATTGTGGCAGGATGAATAGCTGCCAGCTTTTTCCGTACTGCTTACGTGGAAGTCACCGGACAAACGACTGCTTGGTCTAACCCAACAGGTTGTACAGTACCATGAAAGGCAGCGGCCAAGTGACGGCTACCAGGGCCGGGATCAGGCTATGGCGCCAGGGGTGGTTGAAGTCAATGATCCTCTGGGCCTGGATGGCGGCGCCCAGCAGGATGAAAAGCTGCACCAGTGGCTGGTAGCCGGTGGCGTGGTAAAAGTTAAGCTCCAGGATGACGTAAAACAGCGCCTGGCCGAGCCCCAGAGCCAACAACAGCAACAGGACGCCGTTTTCCAGTAAAACGGCGGCGGCTTTGACCACCCGGTACAGGCCACAGCACGTGAAGAGGTGAGCCATGGCCAGCAGGCCGCCGCCCCCCAGCAGGGCGCCCAGCCACAGCCCGAGATGATGAGCGGCGGTGAAGTCGGTCACCGCCTCGTAAATGGCGGCCGGGGGTGGTCCCTGGCTCCAGTGGTTGGCCAGCAGCAAAAATATCAGGATGCTGATCTTTCCTAACATCGACTCCGCCTGCGGTTTGTGGCTGCATTAAAATCAAACCGGGCTACGCAAGATCATCCAGCAACCCGACCGCTTCGTCCACTTTCTGAATAAAGGCAAAACCCTGCCCTTTTTCCCGCAACCGCCCGGCTTTGACGGCGTTTTCAAAAATCTCCGCCGTTTGCTCCTGCCGGGTGACTATAAGGATGATCTCTTTTTCCGGGACAATAAACTGGGACAGAATGCCCAGCCGTTCCCGGACACCGGTGCCCCGGCCATAAAACATGGTGGCTCCTTGAGCGCCTGAGGCCAGGGCCTCCCTGACCACTTCCTCGGCCTTGCCACGTTGTACAATACAGGTTATCAGATTCAGGCCGTTTTCCATGCTAACCTCCTTCTGGTTGATACGGGCGCGGCCGTTCGGATACTCCGGCTGGCGGGGTCACCGCCGCTGCCTCCGGTACAGAATTACCATATAATGTTCGCCAGCTGGTAATGTTTTTTCGGGGTCAGGCCGAAGTTTTACCGATGCCGCAGATGATCTCCAGTTCCCGGGCCTTTTTTCGTTGGGCCTCCGCCAGGGCATTTTCCAGGGCCGCATCGATTTTGTCGCCCTGGTTGAAAATGGGGTGCAGGTCAAGGGTCAGCCTTCTTGTGGACAACGGTTTTATACCTCCCGGGATGTTACGGGCGGCGCCGGGGCCTGTTAGTCGGCAACCAGATTCAGCCAGGTGTGCGCGGCTTCCGGGCCGGGGGTGCCGGCGGGGTAGATCTGCAGGAGGGAGGAAGCGGTTTCCGGGCAGTTTTCGCACTCCGCCAGGATCGGGGTTAAAAAGCCCCATGAGAGTTCCACCCCGTCCTGGCGCCAGAACAGCATGTGGTCGCCGATGATGCAGTCCAACAGGACCATTTCGTAGGCATCGAAATTTGTGCCGCCGCCTTCCCGGCGGCGGTCGTAGTTGAAGCTCATGGCGGCCTGGTGCAGGGAATCCTTGCGGCCCGGGGTCTTGGCCTGGAAATTGAGGGTGATCTTTTCCTCCGGGTGAATCTCCAGCAGCAAACGGTTGGCCAGCAGGTTGTCCGCCGTCTCGTGATTGAACATGGAGTGGGGGACCTCCTTGAACTGGATGATGATCCGGGTTTCCTTGGCCGGCATTCTCTTGCCGGACACCAGGTAGAACGGCACCCCCCGCCAGCGCCAGTTGTCGATTCCCACTTTCATGGCGGCAAAAGTGGGGGTCAGGGAGTCCGGGGCCACTTTGGGTTCCTGGCGATATCCAACAACCTCCCGGCCGTCGATGGTGCCGGGGCCGTACTGGCCCAGCACCAGGTTTTCCGCCAGCCGCCCGCGTTGCAGCGGCTTCAGGGATCGGAAGACCTTAACCTTTTCGTCCTGGACCTGGTCGGCCTTGAAGCGGGAGGGCGGTTCCATGGCGGTAAGGGCCAGCAGCTGCATCATGTGGTTCTGGAACATGTCCCGCAGCACCCCGGCCTGCTCGTAAAAACCGGCCCGGTGCTCCACCCCCAGCTTTTCACAACTGACGATTCCCACATAATCGACATAATTGCGGTTCCACAACGGTTCGAAGATGGCGTTGGCAAAGCGCAGCATCAGGATATTTTGCACCGTTTCCTTGGCCAGGTAGTGATCGATCCGAAAGATCTGGTCCTCGTCGAAGGAAGCGTGCAGGGTTCGGTCCAGGGACTCGGCGGAGGCCAGGTCGTTGCCGAAGGGTTTTTCCACCACGATTCGCGACCAGTGGTGGGAGCTTTTCTCCGACAGCCCCGCCGGTCCCAGTTGGGTGGCGATCACTGGATAGAGGGTGGGCGGCACCGACAGATAAAACATCCGGTTGGGGGCGGTGCCCCGTTCGCTGTCCAGGCGGTTTAGCAGCTCGGCCAGCTGCAGGTAGGAGGCGGGGTCGTCGTAGGTCAGTTGCTGGTAGAAAATATTGCCGGCGAAGTTCTCCCACTCCTGGCCGGTGGTTGCCGTGTGCCGGTCCTGGGAGTCGAAATCGGCCAGGTGCCGACGGAAATCCTCGTTGCTCATGGCGCTGCGTCCGCAGCCCACGATATTGAAGCGCGACGGCAGGCAGCCATGGCTGAAGAGGTTGACCAGGGCGGGGATCAGCTTACGGGCGGTGAGATCTCCCGAGGCGCCGAAGATCACGATACTGCAGGAGGCCAGTTCGGCATCACCGGGCAGCTTGCAGTGGCTTTGCTGGTGGCGTCGGTCGTTGTTCCGGTGTTCCTGGTTCATGGGCCAATCCATCAGTTAATTTTTTAGTTAATTTTATGATAATTAACATTATATCTGGCCGGTG
>PWOG01000344.1 GCA_003557565.1 Desulfobulbaceae bacterium | reverse complement strand
TGACGCTGTGTTGATTCCCGTCCCGGTGCTGTCAGTAAAAATCATGCCAACATAGCCAACGCCTGCTCAAAAGTCAATTGACAGCTTGGGGGCCACCCGGGGCAAGGCCCGGCAGGGCTTCGCGGGTAAGCGATCACAGGGCGCCGCCGAAAGCGGCGATCGGGCCGGCTCACGTCCGGCTCACGTACTGATGTGCGCATCGCCGCCGAGGCTCACCACAACCTGCGGCACCCTGTGTCCGTTTACCGTTTTGCCCCCGTGATCATTTACCTTCGCGGGCCACGTCCCGGGGCGCAAACCAATGATTTTGCCGGATCCCCGGGGTTGTGCCGGGATAACTTGACAGGGGGCGGTGTCTGCCGTAAATTGCCATTTTTCAGTTACTCTGTAACAGAGCGAAAGCAGCTTGACCGTCGGCCTTATGGCAGGTTGCGAATATTTTTCGTTTCTTTCCTGCTTTTTAATCCCGGCGCCGCCTGCGGGGACGCCGTCACTTTCGGTTAGATGACATATGTTTGGCATTGGTTTGCCCGAATTGCTGGTGATCATGGCCGTGGCCCTGATCGTGGTGGGTCCCGACAAGTTGCCGGAAATGGCCAAGTCCGTGGCCCGCGGGGTGCTGGAGCTGAAAAAGGCGATCCAGGAACTGCAGGAAAACGTGGAGAGCGAAGTCGGCGATGTCGAGAGTTGGCAACGGCAGCTGGAAGAACCCTTGCCCGAGTTGACCGGCGAGGAACAGGAACAGGCCCGGAAGGCTTATTCTGACCGGGAAGCGGAGGTGGAGCAGGGAGATGCCGAAGGTGGGGTCGCTCCCGAAGAGTCCGAGGAGGACAAGCCTGCAACCGGTGAGCCGCAGGCCCCCGATGACTCTCCCGGTAATACTCCCGGCGAATCCTCCGGTGAACCCTCCGATGAATCCCCCGGGGATGACCGTGATACCCCGCCCAGGTCAGCGACTCCCGGGCAATGAGTGCTCTGTCCGCCCACTTCACCCCCCACCTCAGGGAACTGCGACGGCGGGTTTTGACCGTGATCGCCGCCATGGTCCTTGGCACCGGCGGTGTCTACTGGTTTGTCGAGGATCTGGTGCGCTATCTTTCCGCGCCCCTGACCCGGATCGATCCCGAGTTGAGCCGGCTGGTCTATACCGCGCTGCCCGAGGCCCTGGTCAGCTATCTGAAACTGTCGCTTTTGCTCGGGGTGATTATTGCCTTGCCCGTGGCGGTTTACCATCTCTGGATGTTCGTCGCCCCGGGCCTGCACCGGCGAGAGAAGGTGGTGGCCGTCAAGGTGGCTTCCTGGGGGTTTCTGCTCTTTGCCGGCGGGGCGCTGTTTGCCTATTTTGTCGTGCTGCCCCAGATGCTGCATTTTTTGCTGTGGTTCGCCACCGAACAGATCCATCCTCACCTCAAGCTGGCTCCCTACCTCAATTTCGTGGTCCGCAACTCCTTTGCCTTCGGCCTGGGGTTTGAGCTGCCGTTTTTAATGGTCATGGCCACCCGCCTGGGCCTGGTGACCAGCGATTATTTCGTGCGTTACCGGGTTTATTCCTACCTGGGGATTCTCGTTATCGCCCTGCTGCTGGTGGCCGGCGACCCGGTGGCAGCTTTCATGGTGACCGTGCCCCTGTGCCTGCTTTATGAGGCGGGAATACTGATCGGCAAGATCTTTCCGCCGGCGCCGGAGGAGGATCAGGAATGATCTGGCCCGGGCAGGGCTGTGCCCCTGGCGGTTTTTTTGAGATTTGCCCCGGGGGGGCGGAGAGAAATGCTTGGCGGCTACGACAGGGGTAGCATTTCCTGTTTAAGCAGGCAGCAGGAGATCCGGTGGCGGGGCCTGCCCTGGTGGTCATAGATGATATTGCCGGGCTGGAGCAGTTTGTTCATCACGCAGCCCTCCGGAATCTCCAGGGTAAACAGCTGTCGTTCGGTGAGGCCCGGGTTGCTCTTTAATTGTCCATTTTCGATCTGCCAGGTGTGCAGCGGGAAATCTTCGCACAGGGGGCAGAGGTAGACCCGGCCGTTGGGAAAGATGAAAAAATTCTGTTCCCGGACGCCGGCGCACTGGAAGGGATCGTCGGCCTCCAGGGAAACCTTGGGGTAGATTGTCTGGATTCCCCGGGCCGCCGCGTCCGCCGCTACCCTTGGAACGATCTCCAGCCACTGCTCGGGGCTCAGCTGCAGGGATTTTCCTTCCGGGTCCAGGTCCAGGTCCGGAGCCGTGGCCTGGTCCGGGGCGTTGGCCGGCGCCGAAGCCGGGGGGGCGGCCTTGCCTGCCGGTTTACCCCGGATGCCGATAACCTGAATGAAGAAGCGGTTTACACCCAGTTCCTGGAGCAGGGCGGGCATTTGTTCCAGGTGGGCGATATTTAACTGGCTGGCGGTGAAGATCAGGCTGACATCAAAGCCCGCAGCCACCGCCTGGCGTAAATTGCCGGTGCAGGTGTGAAAGACCCCGGCGCCCCGGATGGGGTCGTTGATCTCCGGAGTGGGGCCGTCCAGGCTGAAACTCAAGACCGCCTCCTCCGGCTGCAGGTGTTCCAGCAGGTTGTGGTGGAGGAAACCGTTGGTGTCTATGGTGATTCCCCGGTAGCCCAGCTTGCGGGCGTGGCGCACGCCGTGGACCAGGTCCGGGTGCATGGTGGGCTCCCCCCCCAGGAAGATGACGTTGCTTTCCTGGTCCGGGGCGGCGAAAAGCTCAAGCCACTGCTCCAGCTCCCTCCGGGTAACCATGCCGCGGCCGTGCTGGTAGGGGTTGATATAACAGTGCCGGCAGCTGAGGTTGCAAGCGGTCAGCAAATGAAAAAACACGTTTCGTTCGCCGGGCTGGAAAAACAGGGTCTTGGCCCGGCCTGGTGATGGATGTGTGGTCATACGGCCAGCATATCCCGCTTTGTTCTTTCCCGCAAGACCCGGACCCGGCCTGGGTGCTTTACTCGTGTAGGTGATCGCTTACCTTTTCCCCTGGGCGTCCGGGTGTCTTTGTGGTAAAGAGCCCGGTTTTGGCTTTGAGATACTCCGAATAACTTTAACATAAGTGGTGATAATGATGAGCGAGGAAATCAGTTTTGTACCCTACGAAGAGGCGCTGAAGTTGGTGGGCGCGGTGATGGAGGAAGAGCATATCCAGGAGCCGGATCGGCGGGTGCTCACCGTCTACGACAAAAAAGACCGGGAGCTGTGCTGGTTCGATGCCGAGGAAATCATGGCTGAGCTGGCGGCCCAGGAGGGCGGTCTGCCCAAAAACGAAGATGAGCTCAAGGCCAAGGCGGTGGATTTGGTTCTTCACCAGATCCCGACCTGGGCGGTGGGTAGTGAGTAATTGATAAGGTCCGTTGTAAGTGATCACGGGGGCAAAATGGTAAGCGGTCACAGGGTGCCGCAGGTTGTGGTGAGCGGGACGGCGAAGCGTACCTCAGTACGTGAGCCGGCCCGATCGCCGCAAGATGCGGTGCCC
>PWOG01000126.1 GCA_003557565.1 Desulfobulbaceae bacterium | reverse complement strand
ATTACAACCGGCTCAAGGGAACAGATGCCTACAATATCTTTGTCATACCCGCTGAACTTTCCGGTATAGTGCACAGATCATTCGGTAAAGTGAATTTTTTCAACCATGCCACTCCCCTTGTTGAGAACGGCCTTGTTAATCACGGGGGCAGGAGTTCACAAAAAGTTGCCATTGCAAATATATACGGCAATTATACTGATATAGCCGTAATTCAGGGAGACAAGCTGTTGTTATGCAACACCTTCCCCTTGAAGAAAGAAGAGGACCTGGTATATTTCATACTTTATGTATATGAACAGCTTAAGCTTAACGGTGAAGAAACCCCTCTTGTCATTTCGGGGGAGATACTGAAGAATTCGACTGTATATGATATGTTAAGGTCCTATATCAGGAAAACAGGATTTGAAAGGCGCAACACCCGGTTTAATTACAGCTATACCTTTAACGACATTGATATTCATTGGTTTACTAACCTTTTCAATCTGCGGTTGTGCGTATAGTCAGCGGAGCATACAAAGGCAAACGACTTTATCCCGGAAAGAATTTCAAGGCAAGGCCGACAACCGATTTTGCCAAGGAGAACCTTTTCAATGTTCTGAACAATTACTTTGATTTTGAGGAGCTGGAGGTTCTTGATCTTTTCAGCGGAACGGGCAGCATATCCTATGAGTTCGCCTCCCGCGGCTGCCGGGCTGTCGATTCTGTCGAATCCAACTCAAGGTATCACGCCTTTATCCAGAAAACCGCCAGTGAGCTTAAGTTTGCACAGTTAGCAGCCATCAGGGCTGATGCTTTCAGGTTCCTGAAGCACACACCCCGTGATTACGATCTTATCTTTGCCGACCCGCCATTTGATATGAAGGAATTTGGCCAGCTTCCCCAGCTTATTTTCAGCCGCAACCTCCTGAAGCAAGGCGGCTGGTTCATTCTTGAGCATGGCAGGGATCATGATTTTTCAACACAGTCACAGTTCCGCGAGCTCAGAAAATACGGAAGCGTGTACTTCAGTATTTTTGTCAACCCGTAAGACCGGGAATCTGGTTCCTGCATAATATAATTCACCTTGTAATGTCAACTGAAAAAATTTCATATATATTTGCAGGAATAAAAATATCTTGTATTTTTGCATCACCAAAATCGATCCTCAGGGAGGATTAAAAGTTCTTAAAAAAACTGGTCCGGTAGTTCAGTTGGTTAGAATACATGCCTGTCACGCATGGGGTCGCGAGTTCGAGTCTCGTCCGGACCGCCAACTACAAGTAAAACCCTCTGATTATCAGGGGGTTTTGTGTTTTTAGACACCTGAATTAGAAATTTCCTCGACTTTAAGGTCGGAAAAATTTTCATCCTTCATCCACCCTGGGGAAGTAGAAAAGCCAAAATTATCAGTTCCATAGACATTTATTATCTCCTTATTGTTATTTTGTATATAATAACCAGATAATAGTTGTCTATTTATGGATGTGTATTATCTTTGTATTGCCAAAATATATATAATAACAGGATAATAAATGTCTGTGAAATGAGAAATTTAGTAAGTTGGGACATTATAAAAATATTTTCAGGTGCTGACTTTGATTGTTTTACTTTCCAGGATGTGTTATTGGAATATCCCGATGTAAACAGAACTTATCTTTCGAGAGTTCTATCCGGAATGGTTGAAAAGGGGATGTTGATAAAACTTAGCCGGAATCTATATTACATTGTTCCTCAAAGTGCTGATCCGCAAAAGTATATGCCCGATTGGCACCTTGTAGCCAAATGCCTTATGAAGGGTAGAAAGTATTACATTGGTTATTATTCGGCTATGCACGTACATGGCCTCATAACTCAACCAAGCCTGAAAGAGATTATAGTAACCAATCTTCAGGTAAAACCAGCCATCAAAATAATCCGGGGAATTGAATTTCAGTTCGTTTATCATACCGAACCAAGATTTTTCGGCTTTAAAAATACATGGATCGATAAGTATAATAAAGTAATGGTTAGTGACCTCGAAAAAACATTTGTTGATGCTTTAACTCGTCCTCATCTAAGTGGTGGATTGATTGAAATTGGCAAAGCATTGTATGAATTAAAAGAAAAAATCGATTATCAGAAATTACTTGTTTATCTAAACCTTAATGAAGGCGAGGCTGCCAAGAAGAGATTCTTGTTTCTCGTGGAATTGCTTGGTCTAACCTGGACAAACAAATATGATGCAATGTTAAAAGAGATGGGGCCAAGTTTTCCGGTTTTAGATACTACAGGTCCAAACCAGGGCCGGAAAAATTCAAGATTCGGCTTGAAAATAAACATCGATGTAAGTACTATTAAAAACTCAATCTTCACATGATTAAACCCCAGGAAATTTCGAAAATAGCAAATAAAGAAGGCGTTAGACCTCAACAGATTGAAAAAGATTATGTCATATCCTGGGTTTTATGGGGAGTATATAATCATGGGTTTTTAAAAGATGGTTTAATCTTTAAAGGTGGGACGTGTATTAAAAAGATCTTTATCCAGGATTACCGCTACTCTGAAGATATTGATTTTACGCTTGACCCATCATTAGATAATACACTTAATGAAGATATTTATAAGGCATTTAATGAAATATTTGGAAGCATTAAAGAGGCTGCCAATATTGATCTCTCTATACCTGAAGATTCAAAGGATATTCATGTGTCCGGATCCATTAAATTCTACATTGAATATATTGGTCCGCTTGGAGGCAAGAGCGATCGTATTAAGACCGATATTGGAAAAGGTGAAAAACTTGAATTTAAAGTTGCGAAAGAGCCAATGTTGAATGTTTACTCAGATCTTGGTGAAGAAGAGGAGGTACTCATTACATGTTATAGCCTGGAAGAAATAGTAATTGAAAAGATGGCAGCCCTGATGGGAAGGACCATTCCACGTGATCTATATGATTTTGAGTACTTAACCAACACAGAGGGAATTGAATTACAGGATATATTTATCGAATTTCAACTAAAAGCTCAACATAAAGATCATGATCCAAAAGAATTTGTTAAAAAGGTTGCTGCAAAGGAAAAAGTTTTCGAGAAAGCATGGACAGCGAATCTAAGCCATCAGATTAAGGGTTTGAAAAAATTCACAGATGTGTGGAGGGATTTCAACAAACAATTGAGGAAATTCGAAAAATGTAAGTAATGTATCGGTCTGTGAGTCATACGGCATCTTCTGAACATTAATCATAAAAAATTAGACACCAAAATTAGACACCAAATTAGTCACTTAAAAAGAGTTAAAAGCAGATACTCAGTGGATCAAGATATGTACTCAGGTCTCTTCCGGACCGCCAACTACAAGTTAAACCCTCTGAATATCAGGGGGTATTTCGTTTTCCACAACAAATTCTGCAACAAAATCCGCAACATAATTTCGAGTATTTTAGAATTGATTTAAACTTAACCAAAATCACTTCTTGTTCAATGCCCTGAACCGATTTCT
>PWOG01000182.1 GCA_003557565.1 Desulfobulbaceae bacterium | reverse complement strand
GCTGAACTCCTCCTCGCCAAGGGGGTCCTCGGCGCAGACGGTGTCGGTCAATTCCCGGGGGTCGGGTACGGCCTGGCGCCAGATAGGATCATGGGGTTGTTCGATCAGGCTCAGGTAGTAGGGGTTGATGCGCAGCGGATAGCGCCCCGTCACCGCCCGGAGCGGCTCGGGGTCAAGCCCGAAGCGGGCGGCCAGTTCCTCGGGCCGGGTGATGGAGGCGGCCAGCAGCCGGCGCCAGGGCGGCCATTTTTGGGCGGGTAAGGTCGGGGTCATGACTTATTTGGTGGCCGGTTTGGCGGCCGGGGGGGGGCACTGGTGCGGCCCTGGTTCGCCACCCGCCGCAGGCCTTCCAGGAGGACAAAACGTCCCAGGGGCACCACCGGGCAGGGGAAACTGCCGACAAAGACCGGGTGTTCACAAAGTCCGCCAGAAAGAAAAATTTTTTCCGGCTCGCCGGCAAAGCGATAGGCGTTGCGGGCGATGCCCCGGATCAGCCGGGCCACCGCCTCGGCCTCGGAAAGCCCGCTCACCACCGCGTCAAAGATCTCGCTCAAGCCCAGCACTCCGCAGGTTACCGGAAAGCTGCGTTTGGGTATGGGCATGGTGTGGCAGTCCAGCTGGTAATATCGCTCCAGCAGCTCGATGGTAAACCCCATGGAGGCCCCGCACTCGGCGTTCCAGCCCATGTCCGCCAGCTTGCCGTCACGGTAGCAGACGAACTTGGTGTCCCGACTGCCGCAATCCAGCAGGAGAAAATCCCGTTGTTCAATCAGGGTCTCGCCGCCCCGGGCCAGGGCGGTCAGTTCGTTGACCTGGGCCCGGCCGAAACGGCGGGCGTTGTGGCCGGTGGCCAGATCCACCCTGAAATCATCGGGCAGCTCCCGGGTGGCCACGATCCGGGGGCGGGTTTCCGGCAGGTCCGGATCAAGGTCGAGAATCTTGCTGTAGGAGGTACCGAAATCTCCCAGGATCATAATTCCACTCCGGAAAGCTCAAAAAAGGCCTGGATTTTGGCCCGGGCACTGCCGCCGCATTGCATGTCGGCGTCGAGATAAAGGGCCCGGGGATGTCGGACGGCCAGGAACCGGGCCAGGGCGGTCTTGGGGCAGAAATTCTGGGCGAAAAAGACGGTGGGCACCGAGGGGTTGAAGTAACTCTCCAGTTCGTGGTCCGCCGGGGTCTTGTTTTCCAGGCAGCGGGTCCAGCCGTAAACGTGGGTTTGCCCGGGAAAAAGCTCCAGCATGGAAAAATCCCTGGGCGGCACCCCCCAGAACCCGGCCCGGGGAGGACAAGGGGCAGGCTCCGAGGCTGAGCTGCCGGCAATCTTGACGCCGGCGGTGATCCGGCGCATCTTCTCCGGCAGGGGGAGGTCGCTGCGGCAGAGAGGATTGCCCTGGGGGGTGGTATCCCGGTTGTCGCAGGCTATTACCGGGATGGTCAGGGTTTCCGCCAGAATGCGGGCGGTATAACGGGCGCCGTCGCATTTGCCGGCGCCGGTGTCGATGAAGATAGCGTCCAGCTCCAGCTGCAGGGCATTGGCCGCCACGGTTCGCAGGATCGCGCAGTAAACCTGGGGCAGCAGCTCGGCGGCTGGGGAATCGGCCCGGACCAGGGGTTCATCCAGGTCGTGGATGGTCGCCTGCTGCCGGTTAAGGCGGGCGATGACCTCCCGGGGGGGCACACCCACGATACCGGCGTCTTTGATCCGCTCCCAGTCCGGTTCCCGGCCGTTAAGCAGGGCATAGTTGCCGGGGTCGGTGGGCTCCGGTTTGTTGTTGATGTTATGAATCGGCATATCAGGCATCTTGACGAAGGATAAAGTAGAAACCGAAGGCTCCCGTCAGCAGGTGGATCAGCCAGGCAGCCAGCCCCGGGGGCAGATGACCCGCTCCGGCCAGGGCCTGGCTGATGCTCCACAGTCCCCAGGCGATAAAGGCCATGATGCAGCTGGCCGGAATCGCCAGGGCCAGGTCGCGGCCCCGTCCCTGGTGCATTACCAGCAGCAGCGGAATTCCCACCAGGAGCAGGGGCAGCCCCAGGAAGATATAAGAAACTTTCTTGTGCAGTTCAAGCCTGGCCTCATGCCGCCGGGGACTGTCTGCCGGTGCCATGGCCCGGGCCAGCAGGACACTGGGGGGGATTTCCGTCGAGGCATAGGGGGGCTGGAAAAATTCCTCCGGGTGTTCCGGCAGTTGAATCTCCATCCGGGTAAAGGCGGTGGTCCGGTATTTCCCTTCATCATTGCGCACTTTGTTCTGGCCGTCCAGCAGGGTCCAGGTGCCTTCTGCCCAGCGGGCCGTTTCGGCGGTGAGCAATTGGGAAAGGTGGTATTGCCGGTCCCAGGTGGTGAAGGAAAAATCCCTCAGGTCGCCGGTCTGGTCCTCCGGCTGGTCAAAGGAGTAAATGCCCTCGATCCCCCGGAAGTAGATCCGGCCGTTGCGCTCGATACCTTCGTAGGTCCGTTGGCGTACTTCCTCATACCAGATGCGGTTGGTCTCCGTCAGGGTGGGGGGCAACACCCACTGGCTGGCGGCCAGGGCCAGGCCGCTGAAAAACAGGGCCGCCAGCAGCAGGGGGCCGATGATCCGCCGCATACTCAGCCCACCGGACTTGAGCGCCATCAGCTCGTGTTGGCGGTTGAGCACTCCCAGGGTGATGATCCCGGCCAGCAGCAGGCAGACGGGAATCAGCTGTTCAAAAATCAGGGGAATTTTGAGCAGCAGATAGGAAATGGCCATTCCTATGCCCAGACCGGCGTCAAGAAAATTATCCACCCGCTCAAAAAAGTCGATGAGCAGGTAGATGGCCATCAGCCCGCCCAGGACCAGCCCCAGATTGCGGGTGAACTGGCCAAACAGATAACGGTCCAGCAGCTTCATTCCGATGTCCTCCGGCCCAGGGCGCGCAGTCGCTGCATCAGATTGGTGCCGGTTTCCAGTCCCCGTTCCAGCCAGGGATTGGCCAGTTCCAGGGCGGTTTTGCGGGTCAGGTAAATGGTGAACAGGCCAAATACCAGGTTGGGAATCCACATGGCCGGGGCCAGGGGGATATGCCCGCCTTCGGCAATGGTTTTGCCGGCGGTGAGCAGAACGTAGTAGGCGATGAAGGAAAACAGCCCGAAAGGCACCCCCAGGGCCTGGTGAGGGGTGCGGCTGAGCAGGGTCAGGGTCAGGCCCAGCACCGCCATGATAAAAGCGCCCGCCGGCAGTACCAGGCGCTGGTGGTACTCAATGAGGTAGGTTTTATGGCGGTTATGGTCCGGGCCCAGCTTGGCCGCCTCCCGCCGCAACTCCTTCTGGGTCATGCTGTTTTTGCCCATATCATCACCCAGATCGGGGGGGGCGGAGATGGGCAGGTCAAGATGGTAGCGGGCAAAATGCATGGTCTGGGACTGCTCCTGCAGGGCCCGGTGCATGGAGCCTTCCTTGAGGGTCAGCATGATCCGGCCCCGGGCCTGGTCGGCCTC
>PWOG01000216.1 GCA_003557565.1 Desulfobulbaceae bacterium | reverse complement strand
CCCCCGCCGTTTCCGGCCCCTGAAGGAGACGTTTACCATCGGCCACCACCAGGGGCTGATGACGACCGGAGCCGGCAACGTTACCCGGAACCCGGCGCCGGCCGTAACCACGGCTGAGAATGGCCGGCTTGCAGCCCATTTCCTGGAGCAAACGGGTGATATAAAGCACCAGGGGAGTTTTACCGGTGCCCCCCAGGGTCAGGTTACCGACACTGATCACCGGAACCGCCATTTTTTCCCGTCGCCACCAGCCGCTCAGGTAAAGCCGGGCCCGCAACCGCATGATCCCGGCATAAAGCGGCGAAAAAACCACACCCAGGGCAAAAATCCAGCGCAACCGTCGGGGGGTCATGAATATCTCTCCATGGCCTTCCCACCGCAGGCCCTGTCAAAAATCATGATCTCACGGCCTGTCGCCGCCCAACTCTTTTTTGCGGCTTTGACTAACGGTACCGATCGGGCTAGAATCAGCCCAGCCGGCACAACGGTATGGGAAAGCAAACGCTGCATAACAAATTACCTTTAAAACCTGAGGGTCGATCTAACCCGGGACAACACCTTGCAAAAGGTACCCGGCAACCGGAACCAGCCATGAACATCATACTCTTGCAGCGGGAAGAAATTCACGCCGACACCGTCATTCTCCGCGACCGCCGGGCCGAACACATCCGCAAGATCCTGAAAAGCCGGGAAGGCGATCTGCTGCGGGCCGGCATCATCAACGGCCCCATGGGTTCGGCCCGGGTAATGTCCAGCCACGGCAGGGAGGTCACCCTCCGGCTTGATTGCCGCCAGGAACCCCCGGCCAAGGCCGCCACCGCCCTGATCCTGGCCCTGCCCCGCCCGATCATGCTCAAAAGGGTGCTGGCCCAGGCCACGGCCATGGGGGTCGAGAGGATCATGCTGATCAACGCCCGGCGGGTGGAAAAAAGTTTTTTCCAGTCCTCCCTGCTCTCCCCCGCCGGCATCCGCACGGCCCTGCTCCAGGGCCTGGAACAGGCAGGCGACACCCGGCTGCCCGAGGTTTCCCTGCACCCCCGCTTTCGCCCCTTCATCGAGGATGAACTGCCGCCGCCCCAACACGGCGGCCCCTTGCGTCTGCTGGCCCATCCCGCAACCGTTCAGCAGCACCACACCTTCGGGCGATCAGCCAGGCTTGAGTACCCTGTGTACGCGGCGACCGGGCCCAAAAAGGCAACCACCTCGGAGTGGCGCCAGCTGCTGGCCATCGGCCCCGAAGGCGGTTGGGTGGATTTTGAACTCGACCGCTTTTATCAACAGGGGTTTCGCCCCTTCTCATGGGGTCCGCGGATCCTCCGGGTGGACACCGCCGTTCCCGTGCTGCTGGCCATGGCGGAAGCAGGGATAAAGTAAGCGATTACAGGGCACCGCATCTTGCGGCGATCGGGCCGGCTCACGTACCGTTGTACGCTTCGCCGTCCCGCTCGCCACAACCTGCGGCACCCTGTGACCGCTTACCATTTTGGCCCCGTCGTGATCACTTACGGGGCAAAAGACCGATAAGCACCCGGGTGCCGTTTACTCCCCGCCGGGATCCGGTGCCTCCTTCCTGCGCCGCAGCAAGCGCTGAATCAGCAGGTTCATCTCCGGCAGCTTAAGCAGCTGCAGAGCCAGGCCGTAGAGTATGGCGCTGCTGGCAATACAGAACGCCACCGCCCCGAGATCCAGCAAGAGCCGGTCCTCGGTCAACCCGCCGGGAAACAGTAACTGCTTGAGCCCGTAAAGCCAGAGGGCCATCAACAGAGCAGCCAAACAGACCTTACCCAGCCCCCGGAGCAATTCGGCCAGGGGGTAGCCCCCCATCAGCCGGTAGAGCATCACGCTCAAAAAGACAAAATTGGCCACCATCGCCCCCGAGATGGACAGGGCCAGGGCCCGGTGCTCCAATTGATCTATAATCAGCAGGATAATCACCAGATTGACCAGCATGGTCAAAAAACTGCCGATCACCGGGTAACGAGGCCGGTCCAGAGCGTAGAAGACCGGCACCATGATCTTGACCGCGATATAAGCAAACAGCCCCACGGCGTAACAGGCCAGCACCTCGGAGGTCCGGGCCGTGGCCAGGACGTCGAAGCGGCCGTGCTGGAATACCACCCGAACGATGGGCCCGGCCAGGATCATCAAACCGACCGAGGCCGGGATACCAAGGCAGAAGGCCATGGTCAGCGAGGAGACATAGGTCTCCTTGAGCCTGGGCATATCCCGCTGGGCGGCGTAACGGGAAACCACCGGCATGGTGGCCACCGACAGGGCCACACCAAAGAGGCCCACCGGCAGCCAGAAAAGCCGGAAGGCGTAATTGACCCAGGAGAGTGTACCCTCGGCCAGGGAAGAGGCGAAGTAGGTGTTGATCAGGATATTGAGCTGCAAGGGCGCCAGACCGATCACCGCCGGCATCATCAGCACCAGTATCCGGCGCAGGCCTGGGTCCCGCAGATCAAGATGGGGAGTAAAACGAAAACCGGCCCGGTACAGGGTCGGCAACTGGCAGCACAACTGCAGCACTCCGCCGATCAGAATGCCGATGGCCATCCCGACAATGGCCGGCTGGTCGAAGCGGGGCAGCAGCAAAGCCAGGCTCACCCCGCCCAGCAGGGCACCGATATTGAAAAAACTCGAGGCCATGGCCGGAACGAAAAAACGCCCCTTGGTATTAAGTACCCCCATCACCACGGAAGCCAGAGAGACCAGGACCAGAAATGGGAACATGATGGCGGTCAGCCTGGCCGTCAGTTCCACCTTGCCCGGCACCTGAATGAAATCATCCTGGACCAGGAGCCGGACGATGTGTTCGGAGGCAAAAATCCCCACCAGGGTCAGGATACTTAAAAAAACGGCGAAAAAAACCAGCACGTTGCTGGCCAGACGCCAGGTCTCCTTTTCCCCCTTTTCGTTATAGCCGGCGAAAACGGCGACAAAGGCGGCGCTTAAGGCCCCTTCACCGAACAGGTCACGAAGCATGTTGGGAATGCGAAAGGCCACCACGAAGGCATCGATGACGTACCCGGCCCCGAACAGGATGGCAAAGGCCTGCTCCCGCGCCAGCCCCAGGACCCGGCTGCAGAGGACCGCGACACTGACCACGGCGGCGGAGCGGGCAATGGTTCCGGTTTGTTGGGCGCTTTGGGCCATAAGATTCAAGCTCTCGATTCTGTCGACGGCTGATCCATGAGCGGCCACTTAAATGCCGCTTTTAAAATTAAACCAACTTAGCAGCCCACCCCGGGAAGTCAAGCGCCGGGACACCATGGCCGGCAACAGCCGCTTGACTTTCCCGATGTTTTCGGTAACCGTTTGGCAAAACCAGTGATCCTTGAATACTGCTGGGCACACCCTTCGGGAAGGAAAAAAACATGACTGCCTTTACTGGTGCCGTACTCACCACCAGTGACAAAGGGGCCCGGGGAGAACGGGAAGATACCAGCGGCCCGGCCCTGCGGCAACTGCTGACCACCCATGGCT
>PWOG01000232.1 GCA_003557565.1 Desulfobulbaceae bacterium | reverse complement strand
TACTCTTAGCAAATCCTCTTTAATGGCTTCAATAAGGTCACGCTCTACCACTTTCCGTTTCTTTAAGAAATTCCACCAGGGCGTGGGGGATGCGGCCGATTCCGAACTCCACAGTGGAGCCGTCCTCAATCAGGGCGGCGATCTGCTCCCCGATCTGCCGGGTTTCGGCGGAGGGGGTGCTGGACTGGCGCTCGATGATCTCCTTTTCCCAGGGTACCAGCAGGTCAATATCGTAGATATCGATGAAGCTGTCGCCCATGGTCCGCGGCATCCGCGGGTTGACCTGGGCGACGACCAGCGAGGCGTTCTCGGTGGCGCTTTTGACCACATCCACGGAAATGCCCAGGCTGACCTTGCCCCGGCTGTCGGGTTCGGAAACCTGGATCAGGGCCACGTCCAGCGGCAGCTGGCCGGAGGAGAACAGCCGGGGAATATCCGAGAGCAGGGTGGGGGTGTAGTCCCCCAGCCCCTGCTGGATATGTTCCCGCACCGCCTGGCCGATGAAAAAGCTGTTGATGTTGAAACATTCCTGGAGCTGCCGGGTGGCATAGGCGGCCTCGCCCTTGGTGAGCAACTGGACAATCTCCACGTCGTTAAGCTCCCCGCCCCGCCGGATCAGGGCCTCCACCAGGACCCCCGGTTCGGCGCAGGCGGTGCCGATGAAGACCCGCTGCCCCGGCCGGACCAGTCCCAGGGCCTGGTCCGGGGTTCGGATCATGTCCCGGTACTTGTTCTGCCAGTCGGGGTCGGGGGTTATCTGCATATGCGAAGTCATGGCCGGGCCTCATAAAGGTTTTATCGTTGATTACGGTTTTTTCCCACCTTATTAATCCGGATGGCGCCGGGGAGAGAAAACGTGGAGCAGCGCCACGGATTCGTGCGCCAAATCCCGGCGCTTGCAGCGCTGCTGCAGCGCCGGGACTCAGCGCGGGAAGGCGTGGCGCTGCGGGCCGTTTTCCAAAGTGATGCGGGCGTCGGCTACCATGGGATCCTGTCCGGGTTCTCCGACAATAAAAGGGTTGATGTCCAGTTCGGCGATCTGGGGAAAATCGGTGGCCAGCTGGCTGATCCGCTGCAGCCCCTGGGCGATGACCGCCAGATCAACTCCCTTGTGGCCCCGCCGGCCTTCCAGAATCTCATAGGAACGGGTGGATTTGAGCATCTGAATAGCGTCGGTTTCGCTGATGGGAGCCAGGTGGAAGGTGACATCCTTCATCACCTCGACAAAAATCCCCCCCAGGCCGAACATCAGCATGGGACCGAACTGGGGGTCACGGTTCATGCCGATGATCACTTCCAACCCCTTGGCCAGCATCTTTTCCACATAAATACCCTCCAGGGCGGCCTCCGGCGCTCGCTGCCCAATACGCAGATGCATCAGATCAAAGGCGTCGCGGGCCGCCTCGGCGTCGATGATATTGAGCTTGACTCCGCCCAGGTCGGATTTATGGACAATGTCGGGGGAGACCACTTTCATGGCCACCGGGTAGCCGATGCGTTCAGCCGCCTCCACCGCCTCCTCGGCAGTGGTGGCCAGATAGCCCTCGGGCACATGAAAGCCGTAGGCCGCCAGGGCGCTTTTGGCCCGGACTTCGCCCAGCTGCCGGTGCCCCGAGCGCAGGCGGCGGGTGATGATGCGTTCCGCCCGCCGGCGGTTGACCCGGAACCGGGTGACCACCCGGGGCGGGCGTCGCCGCCAGCAGGCGTAGTCGTACATGGACTTCAGCGCCGCCACCGCCCTTTCCGGGGCGGGATAATCGGGCAGCCCGGCGGCCACCAGTTCGGCCCGGCCGGGCATCACCTCCTCGCCCCCCATGAAAGCCGCCACCACCGGTTTTTCGCCGCTCAGGCTGGCGGTGATGGCCCGGGCGGTGTCCTTGGGACGGGTCATGGCCTGGGGGGTGAGAATGACCACGATGGCATCCACCGCCGGGTCATCCTGGGCGGCGGCCACCACGGTGGCGTAACGTTGTGGTTCGGCATCGCCCAGCACGTCAATGGGGTTGCCGACACTGGCGGCCCGGGGCAGTTTTTCCCGCAAGGCGGCGGCGGTGTTTTTGTCCAGCACCGCCACCTGCATGCCCGCCTGTTCCACGGCATCGGCGGCCATGGTGCCGGGGCCGCCGGCGTTGGTGATGATCAGCACCCGGTCGCCTTTGGGCAGGGGCTGCATGGCCAGGGCGGTGGCGCAGTCGAACAGCGATTCAAAGGTGTCGGCCCGGATCACCCCGGCCCGGTGAAAGGCGGCGCCATAGGCGATATCGGCTCCGGCCAGGACCCCGGTGTGGGAGGTGGCGGCCTTGCGCCCGGCCGCAGTGGTGCCGGATTTGAGTATTATCACCGGCTTGACGGAGCTGGCCTCGGTGGCGGCCTTGACAAATTCGTCCCCGGAGCTGATGTCTTCGAGGTAGGCCGCGATCACCCGGGTCTGTTCATCGGCGGCCAGGGCGGTTAACAGGTCCACCTCGCTAATATCTGCCTTGTTGCCGATGCTGATCAGCTTTGCCAGCCCCAGGTGACGGCCGGCGGCCAGATCAAGAATGGCGGTGGCCAGGGCCCCGGACTGGGAGATCACCGAAATGCCGCCTAACTCCGGCATCTTGCCGGCAAAGGAGGCGTTGAGCCGGTGATGGCTGTTGATCAGGCCCAGGCAGTTGGGGCCCAGTAGCCTGGCCTGGTGACTGTGGCACATTGAGGCCAGCCGTTTTTCAAGCCTTGCCCCTTCCTCGTCCATCTCCTTGAAGCCGGCGGAGATCACCACCACCGCTTGGGCGCCGGCGGCCAGGGAATCGGCCACGGCTTCTT
Source organism: Desulfobulbaceae bacterium (assembly GCA_003557565.1). Taxonomy (GTDB): domain Bacteria; phylum Desulfobacterota; class Desulfobulbia; order Desulfobulbales; family Desulfurivibrionaceae; genus Desulfurivibrio. The sequence goes on along the minus strand of PWOG01000232.1, from coordinate 682 downwards.
CCGCCAGGGATCGCGGTACGGCGATGATGCTCAGATCGATCTTCTCTCCGGAAGTTTTCAGGTTCGCCAGGCAGGGCAGGCCGAGAATTTCCTCGGCGGCGGGGTTGACCGGCAGCAGCCGGCCGGCGAACCCCCCGTCCTGGAGGTTGGCCAGGATATCGTGGCCGACCTTGCCGGGGGTGCGCGAGGCGCCGATGATGGCGATACTTTGCGGATAAAGCAGAGGCTGTAGCATGTCCATGATGGGATACCCGGTTATTGATTACAGTGTTTTTTCCCTGAAACCGGCGTCGGCCAGCACCCGGCGCACCGCCGGCAGATTGTAGGTGGTGACCCGCAGGTATATCAGGTTGTCTTCCCCTTCGGTCTGTCCCTTTACTTTGAGCAGCCGGGTGAAATGAATATCGGCGGCCTCCAGGGCGGCGCCCAGGCGGCTCAGGGGCCGGGGGGAGCCGTCGTCGACGATGGTCAGCATGGCCGAGCCCCGTTCCCCCAGGCCAAAGAGGGTGCGGTAGGCCCCGATCAGGTCGCGGATGGAGAAAAGTCCCAATACCCTGTTGCGGTCATCCACCACCGGCAGGGCGCCGATCTGTTCCCGGTCCAGGATCAGCAGGGCGTCGTCGATGCTGGCCTCCGCCGGCAGGGTAAAGGCCGGCGGGCTCATGATCTCGCTGACCGGCTT
>PWOG01000026.1 GCA_003557565.1 Desulfobulbaceae bacterium | reverse complement strand
GGGGGTACCATCGGGATAACCCGGGGCATCATGCTGGAAATGAATGATGAGGCTGAACTGGCGGCCCTGTTGGGCCATGAAATCGGCCATGTCAATGCCCGTCATGCCGCCCAGCGGATGACCAGGGGGATGATCGCCCAATTAACGGTGGCCGGGGCCACGGTGGCAGTAGCCACCTCCGAGGACCGTCAGGGGCTGGCGCCGCTGGTGCAGACTTTGGGAGGGCTCAGCGCCGGCGCTTTGCTGGCCCATTACAGCCGGGAAAATGAACGGGAAGCCGATGACCTGGGGATGGAGTACGCCTCCCGGGCCGGGCAAAATCCCGCCGGCATGGTGGATCTGCACGGGATGCTGCTGGAACAGTCCGAGCGCAAGCCCAACGCCCTGGAGTTGATGTTCGCCACCCATCCCATGAGCAGCGAGCGCAAGGCCACCGCGGAAAGGATGTTGAGGCAACAATACCATGAGCAGGGAAACCGGCCCCGGCACGGTGAACGCTATCAGGACAATATTGCCGGTCTGCGCCGGTTGAAACCGGCCATTGAGCTTCAGCAGGAAGGGGAGGGGGAAATGGCCCGGGAAAATTTTGCCCGGGCCGAATCATACTTCAAGGAATCACTGGAAATGGCCCCCGAGGATTATCCCGGCCTGATCCTGATGGCCCGCTGCCAGTATGGCCTCGGCAAGAAAGAGGAGGCCGCCCGTTACGCCGACCTGGCCCGGGAGGTCTATCCCGGGGAGGCCCAGGCCCTGCAGGTCGCCGGCATCGTCCGTCTTGGCCTGGAGGACAATGAAACCGCCCATCAGCATTTCGTCGCCTATGACCGGATCCTGCCGGGTAATCCCAATACCACTTTTCTTAAAGGGGTGTCCCTGGAAAACATGGGCAGGCACCGGGATGCTGCCCGGGAGTACCAGCAGTATCTGCAAATGGTGCCCAATGGGGGGCAGGCAGGTTATGCCCGGCAGCGGCTGACTGAATGGGGGGCCATGTAAGTCATTAAAAATGAAGCGATATCATTCCCACTGGCTGCAACAGGCTGATTCCTTCGGCGGCCGAGTGGCCGGCCAGGCAGGGGGCCTATAAGGCTTCTGCTTTACAGAGGTTTTCCCGGTCTTGGGCAACCCTTCCACATTTGCTGCAGAGATAACCCGGCGAGGTTATCAGTTTTCTGTACGCCTCCGGTTCTTCCCGCAGGATCCCGTTTTTGACCAATTTGCACAATGTTTTGTCGCGACTGTCGGTGGTTTTTTTCTTTTTGGGGCTGGGGGGCATGGCCAAGTTACCTGCTTGGTTGATATTGATAAATTAAATAAAACATACCGTCGTTGCAGCGTTACTGCCCGCCACCATGGCCCCAGACAGGGTCGCCGTCGAATTGCCGGTGCAGACGGGCCTCCGGATTTTGCCGGTAAAACTCCGCTTCGCTGAAAGAAAAACTGTAGTTGTCCACGTAGTTGCTGATGATGCGGTGGGCCTGGTTGATCCGGCGCATCATGGCCGGATTCCGGTTCTCGCCATGGTCGGGATGGTAGCGTTTCGCCAGTTGCCGGTGGCGCTGCTTGATCTCAGCCAGAGTGGCCTGCTCACTCAAACCGAAAACTTCCAGGGCCGCCCGCAATTCGTCGTAAGTTGTATCCATCTCCATTTTTTAATATTTTCCGCATGACAACGCAAGTGATGCCAAGGGGCGGAGACGGCTGACAAGTTGGCAGTAAACAGTATTTATTCTTTTCCTTTTTAAGGTAAAATGCTAGATTCACAACCGCCTTGTTTTTTTAGGATCCATTATTTAACCATGACAAACGGGATATTAGTCAAACCATGGATATGAAAAAATGGTCTTTGCGTGGAAAAATCGTGCTGCTCGGGGTGCTTTTGCCGACAGTCCTGATTGTTGTTCTCTTTCGCCTCTACGTCGCTGAATCCAGAGAAAAAACCCTGGAAGCCTTCACCGACAAGGCCCGGGCCATATGTCTGACCGCCGAATCCACCAGGGAGGAGATGGAGGCCAAATGGCGACTGGGGCTGTTGTCCGTAGACCAGATCCGTGAGTTTGCCCGGCGCGGTGAACAGGAAAAGATTCTGGCTTCCGTGCCGGTGGTTTCGGCCTGGAACGCGGCCATGCGCAAAGCCGATGAAGGTGGTTACACTTTCCGGGTTCCCAAGTTTCAGCCCCGCGACCCCGCCAACGAACCAGATCCTCTTGAGGCCCGGGCCCTGCGGACCATGGAGGAGCGCAACCTCAATGAATATTACGAGGTAGATGAAGCTACCAATTCGGTGCGCTACTTCCGGGCCGTTAGGCTTACCGAAACCTGTTTGTATTGCCATGGCGATCCCGCCAACTCCCGGGAATTCTGGGGTAATGACCGCGGCATGGATCCCACCGGGGGACGCATGGAAGGCTGGCGGGTCGGCGAGCTTCACGGTGCTTTCCAGGTGATCCAGTCGTTGGATGAGGCCGATGCCCATCTGCAGGAAGCGGTGGGCAAAGCCATCTGGGTAGTTGTTGTCGGCCTGGCGATGATGGCGGTGCTGTTTGCCACCCTGGTGCTGCGGGTGGTTTCCCGCTCGGTTATCAAGCCGGTATCACGAATAATCGATGAATTAAGAGGAAATTCCCTGAATCTGTTGGATGCTGCCAATCAGGTTTCTGCAGCCAGCCATGAACTGGCCGACGGGGCCAGTAACCAGGCGGCCAGCCTGGAGCAAACCTCGTCGTCTTTGGAAGAGATGGCCTCCATGACCAGTTCCAACGCCGAAAACGTCAAGCAGACCAGTCAGATGGCTGAAGGTACCCGCAATTCGGCGGAAAACGCCCAGCGGAGCATGGAGAGGATGGGCGAGGCCATCGGCAATATTAAAAAATCCGCCGACGAGACGGTGGTGATTCTGAAGACCATCGATGAAATCGCCTTCCAAACCAACCTCCTGGCTTTAAACGCGGCGGTGGAAGCTGCCCGGGCAGGAGAGGCCGGGGCCGGGTTCGCGGTGGTGGCCGACGAGGTCCGTTCCCTTGCCCAGCGCAGTGCCGAAGCGGCCCACAATACCGAGCAGCTGATCGAGCAGGCCCAGAAAAACGCCGACCATGGCGTGGAGTCGGCGGCCGAGGTCAGGGAAATACTGGGCCAGATTGTTGATGGCATCAACAGGGTCAGTCAACTGGCCAAGGAAATAGCGGTGGCCAGCGATGAGCAGGCCCAGGGGGTTAATCAGATCAACCAGGCGGTATCGGAAGTTGACAAGGTTACCCAGGGTAATGCTTCCATTTCCGAGGAAGCCGCCTCGGCCAGCGAGGAGCTTTCCGGTCAGGCCAATGAAATCAACAATTTGATCCGCGAATTGGCGCTTATTGTCGGAGGGGACACTCGGATTCATGATTCGGAAACGGCAATAAATGACACCGGCCTCAAACGTCCGCCCCAAAAATCTTCCGCCCCCGGGCAGCACGGTGAGCGGTCATCAAAAACGACCGGCGGGCTGCCCCCGG
>PWOG01000218.1 GCA_003557565.1 Desulfobulbaceae bacterium | reverse complement strand
CCCTCGGAACCCTGGGGACCGGTCACTCCATCCTTACCGTCATCGCCGGAACATCCCAATACCAGTCCGGCTGACAACAGTGCCGCGAATGCGAATACGACCAGGTTTCGCCAAAGTTTTATACCGTTACCGCCAAGCATACACACCCTCCTCCATTTTGTTTGATTAGTCGTAGTGTTAATTCATTTACACAACACAACAATAAGTTGTCAGGCACCTTACATTCTGATGCATAGCATGCTTCAGGTCTAAAATCAATTTTCCAAACACTCTTTTTGGGTAAATTTAGTGTACAGAAACTGTAAAAAACTTTAATAATCAAGTCGTTACAGTGCTGTGCCAGGTTAACCGCGACATACCGCCGCAGAAGACAGTAAATGCCACAAGGTGGGATGGTTACAGACGATGCAAAAGAGGGTAAGGCTGGAACGGGATAAAAAAATGAAGAAAAATTGAGGCTTGCTTACTGATTGCCGTTTATCCGGTTATTTTCTGGATCACCAGCTGGGCCAGGGCTTCGATGAGTTGGGGGTGGGTGTTCAGCGCCGGGGGGCGGACCAGGCGGATACCTCTGTGGCGGGCCAGATCCCGGTACTGGATGTCGATTTCGTAGAGGGTTTCCACGTGGTCGGAGATGAAGCTCACCGGCACCATGAGCACGTTTTTTACCCCCTGGTCGGCCAGCTGACCCAGCATATCCGGGGTGGAGGGTTCCAGCCAGCGGACCGGCCCGCTGCGGCTCTGGAAACAGAGCCGGCCCGGTCGGCCGGTAAACTTTTCCACGGCGGCGATGGTGCGCTTGATATGGTCAAGATAGGGATCGCCCTCTTCGATGAAACTCACCGGCAGACTGTGAGCACTGTAGACCACCGTGAACTCCTCGTCGGCGAAGGCCTCCGCCCCTTCGGCCATGGTGACGGCCAGGGCCTCGATATACTGGGGCTGGTCCGGCCAGGCCCGGATTTCGTCAATGGTGAAGGGATGATCAAAACCGGCGGCGACCCGTTTCAAGTCGTTCAGCGAAGAACCGGTAGTGGCCCGGGAAAAATGGGGATACAAAGGCAGCGCCAGCAGGCGGGAAACCCCGGCCTCGGCAAATTCGGCCAGGGTTTCGGCGGCCAGGGGGTGCCAGTAACGCATGGCGCAGCGCACCATGAAGTTACCTTCTTGGCCCAGGCGAGCCGCCAGGGCCCGGCCCTGCTCGGCGGAAATCCGGTTCAAGGGCGAGGCGCCCCCGATCAGGCGGTAGGCCTCGCAGCTTTTGGGGGTGCGCTTTTTAACGATCCGGCGGGCGATGAACTTTTGCAGCCAGGGCCATGGGCCCAGCTTGATGATCTCCCGGTCGGCGAACAGGTTGAGCAAAAACGGCTCCACCTGGTCCAGGCTTTCCGGCCCGCCCATGTTGAGCAGCACCACGCCCACGGGCGGCGGCGCTTCGGCCGCCTGCCGGTCATCGGGTTGCTTGGTCACATTGTTGCGGTGTTCGTTCATCGGGCCTGTTCCTCTGAACCGAATCCAACCTGCGTTCAGGGGCCGGAGCTGCTTGCCGCTTCCGGTTGTTCCCCCGCCTCCCCCTGCTGTCCCGCCCCTGCCAGAAGGTGACCAAGGTCTCCCGGCTCCAGGGGCAGCCTGGCAAAAATATGTTCTTCCAGGCGCCGGCAGAGTTCAAAATTCTGCCGGATCGCTTCCTGACGGACCGGATCTCCGCTCGCGTAGCGGCGGATAACGTCATCCCGGCGCTGTTCCAGGCTCACCACCCGGTCGTGGTTGACCCGCTTGTCGGCGTAATAAACGATTTCCCGTTCCCCGCAATGACCGGTGAAGCCCTCCTCAAGATGGACGTGCTCGGCCACCAGGGGTTCCAGTTCGGTGTAGCCGTGCTCCCGGCAGATCTCCCGGCCCAGTTCGGCATGCTGGCAGTCGCCCTCCAGGCACAGGGCCTTGGCGATGTCATGGAGCAGGGCGCCGGCCACCACCAGCTCCACCCGGATATCCTCCCCCCGCTCAGCCAGAGCCCGGGCCAGTATTTTCGCCACCCGGGCCACCATCAGGGAATGGTCCCGGATATGGGCCGGCATCCGGTAGCGGTCCATCAGCCGTAGGCACTCAGCCGTATCGGGGATCATAGGGATTGTTCCGTAACCAAATTTATCATCTGGGTTACTAATTTTTGCGGCTTAAGCGGTGTACCATCTCCACCATGAGCTTGGCCTGTTCGGGGGGAATCTCCGGCAGGATCCCGTGGCCCAGATTGAAGATATGGCCATGGGCGGCCTTGCCCTGCTCCAGGATCCGGGCCACCCGGGGTTCCATCTTTTCGGCGGGCAGCAGCAGGGCACAGGGGTCCAGGTTGCCCTGCAGGGCGATCCCCGGGCCGACGATCCGGGCCGCGTCGTCCAGGTTTATCCGCCAGTCCAGGCCCAGGACATCAGCCCCCACGGTCCGGCACTGGTCAAGCAGGGTGGCCCCGTTGTTGGCGAAATAAATCAGCGGCACCTCGACCCCGCCTTCCTTCAGGGCGGCAATGATCCTTTTCACATAAGGCAGAGCGAATTCGGCGTAATCGCAGGGGGCCAGGGCCCCGGCCCAGGAGTCGAAGATCTGCAGGGCCTGGGCTCCCGCCTCGGCCTGGGCCTTGAGGTAGAGGATGGTGGTTTCGGTGATCTTGTCCATCAGCCGGCCATACAGGTCCGGCTCGGTGTACATCATCTTTTTGGTCAGGAAGAAATTCTTGCTGGAGCCGCCTTCGATCATGTAAGTGGCGTTGGTGAAGGGCGCTCCGGCAAAACCGATCAGCGGCACCTTGTTGACCAGCTCCCGGCGCAGCATCCGGATGGCGGCCATGACATAGCCCAGTTTATCTTCCGGATCGGGCACGATCAGCCGATCCACCCCGGCCTGGTCCCGCACCGGTTCGGGCAGGACCGGGCCGCGATTTTCCACGAATTCCAGGGCGGCGCCCATGGCCTCGGGCACCACCAGGATGTCGGAGAAGAGGATGGCGGCATCCACCCCGATCAGATCCACCGGCTGGAGGGTCACCTCGGTGGCGGCCTCGGGGGTCTTGCACATGTCGAGAAAACTGTAGCGGCTGCGCACCGTATGATATTCCGGGAGATAACGCCCGGCCTGGCGCATCATCCAAACCGGGGTGTAATCGGTGGGCTCGCCGCGGCAGGCCTTGAGAAAGGTCGTGTTCATGGCTGATCCTGTTTTGGTTATTTGGTGGTTAATTTCTGCGGCTGATGGCTGCAGAACGGTTCCTCGGCCAGGTAGTCGCCACTGACCGCGTAAGCTCTGGCCCGGCAGCCGCCGCAGACGTTGATGTACTCGCAGCTGCCGCAGCGCCCCTTGTAGCCCTTAAAATTCCGCAGCTCCTTGAACAGCTCCGAGTTCTCCCAGATATCCTTGAAGGACTGCTGGTGCAGATTGCCGGCGGACATGGGAAAATAGCTGCAGGGCAGAACATTGCCGTCGACATCGATCAGCGAGATCAGCTGACCGGCCAGACAGCCCTTGGAACCGCCGGTGGAAAACTGCAGGGTCCGCTGCTGGAACTTCTCGCCGTCCTCCCTGGCCTTCTGGCGCACCACCCGGTAGTAGTGGGGGGCGCAGGTGGGGCGGACCAGCAGTTCGTCCTCTTTTTTCTCCATCTCGTAATGCCAGTTCAGCAACTCCTCATATTCTTCCGGGCTGATCAGCTCGGCCATGATATCCTCACCCCGGCCGGTGGGCACGATCATGAACATGTACCAGGCCGTGGCCCCCAGTTCCCTGGCCAGCCGGTAAACCTTGGGGATGTCCGCCTGGTTGCGTTTGGTAAAGGAGGAGTTGAACAAAAAGGGAATGCCGTGCTTCTTGAACAACCGGGCGGCGTTGATGGCGCCGTCAAATGCCCCCGGCTGGTTACGGAAATTGTCGTGCACTTCGGCGTCGGCCCCGTCCAGGCTCAACGAGGCCATGCGAATTCCCGCCTCCTTGAGTTTAAGGCAGACTTCGTCGGTGACCAGGGAACCGTTGGTGGCCAGGCACATCCGGAACCCCTTGGCCGTGCCGTAGGTGGCAATTTCAAAAACATCCTCGCGCAGCAGGGGCTCGCCGCCGGAAAGCACCAGCACCGGCTGGGCGTAAGAGGCGATGTCGTCCATGATGCGCTTGGCTTCATCCAGGCTGAAATCGGGGTGCTCCTTGGCCTCCAGTTCCGAGGAAGAACGGCAATGGACACAGTTCAGGTTGCAACGGCGGGTAATTTCCCAGGCCAACCATTTCGGTGTAAATTCCATGTTTTTTCCTTACTGAAAAATTGCTGGTGCTGCTGATGGACTCGCAACTGTTGATTTTGCGGCACAGGCCGTGAAAATTTTTACCTTTGCGGTCGGACAAAGCTATAAACTTAGCCGTTCACCAGGATTTTGCAAGGAAAATGACGAGTTCACGGCCGCCGGCCGGCCCCGTGGCACGACAATTACCTGGATGCGGCCACAGCAGCGCGCCCCGTCGGCAAAGCCGGACAAATCAATCTAGGTGATCGCGGGGGCGAAATGGTAAGCGCCCGCAGGGTGCCGCAGGTTGTGGTGATCGGGGGCGGCGAAGCGTACATAAGTAAGCCTGATCACCACAAGATGCGGTGCCCTGTGATCGCTTACAAATCAATTTATCCCCGGGCGATCAATCCACTTCCTGGTTGGCTGACAGCTGTCAACTGTGCTATTCTGCCGAACATGAACATTGCCCTGATTCAACTAAATCCCCTTATCGGTGATTTCCGGCGCAACACCGAGGCCATTATCAGTCGCTGCCGGCAGGCCGCCGACCTGGGCTGCCAACTGGCCGTCCTGCCGGAGCTGCCCATAAGCGGCTACCCCCCCGAGGACCTGCTGGAAAGACCGGACTTTATCGACAACCACCAGCTTGCCCTGGAGCACCTGATCCGCGAGATCCGAGGCATCGGGGTGCTCTGCGGCACCCTGACCCAAAACCCGGACCGCGGCGGCAAGCCGCTGCACAACGCGGCGGTGCTGTTCGACGACGGCAAAATCCTGGCCACCACCGCCAAACGCCTGCTGCCCTGCTACGACGTCTTCGGGGAAACCCGTTATTTCGAACCCGGCGGGCCGGGCCGGATTCACCGGTTCCAGGGACTGCGCCTGGCCATCACCATTTGCGAGGATATCTGGAACCACGCCGATCTGTTTCCGCACCGGCCATATCATCACGACCCGGTAAGCGAGCTGCTGGGGCCGCCGGCGAACCCGGCGGCCGGCGGCAAGGTCCCGGCTGATCTGTTGATCAATATCGCCGCCTCGCCCTACCAGACCGGCAAGACAGCCCGGCGCCGGGAAATTTTGCAAACCATCCGCCGCAACTACCAGATTCCCGTGCTCTTTGTCAATCAGGTGGGGGGCCAGGATTCACTGATTTTTGCCGGCGACAGTCTGGCCCTGGACGCCACCGGCCGGATCGCCTGCCAGGCGGCGCGCTTTAGAGAAGACCTGGTGGTTTTCTCCCTGCCCCGGGATAGCCAATGCCGCCGGGCGGCGGCCGAAAGCCCCGCCACCCCGGAGACCTCCGCCGCCGACGCTGGAAAAATATCATCCTCCGCGCCCCTGCCCGGCGAGGAAGACGATCCCGAAGCCGCCGAGATCATGGCGGCCCTGGTCCTGGGCACCGGCGACTATGTCCGTAAATGCGGTTTTTCCCGGGCGGTCATCGGTCTTTCCGGGGGCCTTGATTCGGCCCTGACCGCGGTCATTGCCGCCCGGGCCCTGGGGCCGGAAAATGTGCTGGGGATCGCCATGCCCTCGACCTATTCGGCGGCGGCCAGCCAGGAGGATGCCCGGGCCCTGGCGGAAAACCTCGGCATCGATTACGCCGTTTTACCCATCGACGACATCCTGGCCGCCTATCGCCCCGGTCTGGCCCCGCTGTTTGGCGACGAACCGGTGGCCGGCCTTACCGAACAGAACCTCCAGGCCCGGATCCGGGGCAACCTGCTGATGGCCGAAAGCAACCGCAGCGGCCGCCTGCTGCTGAACACCGGCAACAAATCGGAGCTGGCGGTGGGCTACTGCACCCTTTACGGCGACATGTGCGGCGGCCTGGCGGTGCTGGCCGACGTGCCCAAAACCATGGTTTACCGCCTGAGCCGGCTGGCCAACCGGCAACGGGAGCTCATTCCCGGCCGCACCCTGGAGCGTCCCCCCAGCGCCGAACTGGCCCCGGACCAGTTGGACGAAGACGAACTGCCGGCCTACGAAATCCTGGACCCCATCCTCCAGGCCTATCTGGAAGACCAGTTGAGCCCCGGGGAAATCATCGCCCGGGGCTACCCGGAAGCGGTGGTCAACGACGTGGTGAGCCGGATTCACCGCAACGAGCACAAACGGCGCCAGGCCCCGCCGGGCCTGAAAATCAGCGGCAAGGCCTTCGGAACGGGCCGCCGCTACCCCATCGCCGCGGCCAGCATACGGCAGCAGACGATCACTTCTCGGTTTTCTTAACAATAAATCTTCGAGGGTAATACCATGACTTTGACTCCTCTTTCCACCAGTTCCCAAGCCGGCCGGGCACGCCTGGCCGAATTGCGCGACCGTTTTCAGCTGGCCGATGACAAGTGCCGCCGGCAGGTGACCGATATCATCCAGCGGGTCCGGGACCAGGGTGATGCCGCCCTGGTGGAGTACACCCGCAAATTTGATTCCCCCACCTTCAACCTTGATCAGCTGCGGGTTACCGACAAGGAAATGGAGGCGTCCTACGACCTGGTGGACGGCGATTTGCTGGGGCACCTGCGGCGGGCGAAAAAAAGGATCAGCGAGTTTCACGAGCGGGAAAGAGAGCAGTCCTGGCTGCTGACCCGGGACGACGGTGCGATCACCGGCCGCCTGGTCCGACCGGTGGACAGCGCCGGCCTTTATGTGCCCGGCGGCCAGGGAGGCAGCACGCCGCTGGTGTCCTCGGTGCTGATGAACGGTATTCCCGCCGGTATCGCCGAGGTGCCCCGCCGGGTGATGCTGACCCCGCCCGACGCCGAAGGGGGAGTCAACCCCGCCCTGCTGGTGGCCGCCCGGGAAATCGGGATCAGCGAAATCTACAAGGCGGGCAGCGCCTGGGCCATCGCCGCTCTGGCCTACGGCACCGAGAGCATCAGCCCGGTGGATGTGGTGGTGGGCCCCGGCAACCAGTATGTCACCGAGGCCAAACGCCAGGTATCGGGCCGGGTCCGCATCGATATGATCGCCGGCCCCAGCGAGGTGCTGATTCTGGCCGATGATAGCGCCGAGCCCGACTACGTCGCCGCCGATCTCCTGGCCCAGGCCGAGCACGACCCCCAGGCCCTGGCCCTGTGCATCTGCACCGACCGGGATATGGCCGCCCGGATCGCCACCGCCGTGGCCGACCAACTGCGGCAACTGGAACGCCGCAAAATCGCCGCCCATTCCCTGGCGGAACGGGGCGCCCTGCTGGTGGCCGCTGATCTGGAAGAGGCCATGGAGCTGGCCAACCAGATCGCCGCCGAGCATCTGGAGCTGATGATCGCCGACCCCTTTACCTGGCTGCCCAAGGTTCGCCACGCCGGGGCCATTTTCCTGGGCAAATACACCCCGGAATCCGCCGGGGATTATATTGCCGGCCCCAACCACGTGCTGCCCACCATGGGCACGGCCCGTTTCTCCTCGGCCCTGGGGGTGGAAACCTTCGTCAAGAAATCCAGCCTGATCAGCTACAGCCGCAAGGCCCTGCTGGCCGACCAGAAGGCCATCAACAGCCTGGCCCGACTGGAAGGCCTTACCGGACACGCGCGCTCGGCCACCATTCGCCGATAGGTAAGCGTTCAGCAGCACCGCATCTTCGGGCGATCAGCCAGGCTTACGTACAGGGGGTACGCTGCGCCTGGCTGATCGCCCGAACCTGCGGCACTGCTGAACGCTTACGCTTATCCCGTGGAGTCCTTGATCAGTTACGCCAGGAGAAATTATGGCCATTAGTTCTCACTCACAAATGGACAGAGTCCCCGGTTGGTTGCTGATGGGGTGCTTGCTGCCCGTCGCGCTGCTGCTGGCCTGGCTGCTGCTGGCCCGGCTGGATTTTCTTTATCCGGTGTGGTACCAGGTGCTGTCCATTGAAGAGCATATCGCTCAGTACGCCCCCCAGAACCGCCATGGACGGGAGGATTTCGTTGAAACCACGCCGGCGGAGCACCGGCGCCTTTTCGGGCTCATCGTCGCCTCCATCCAGGGCCAGGGTAAACCCCTGGAGGAGGCGGTGTACCATGACGCCCAGGGAAGGGAGCTGGGGAAGTTTTTGCGGGCCGAGGAAGTCGGCCATTTAAATGATGTACAACGGCTGGTGGGGGTACTGACCACAACCGGCTGGGGGTTGACGGCGGCCGCCTTGGTTTTGAGCCTGGGCCTGTGGTGGTGGCGGCTGCCCCTGCCCCCGCCGGCCGGAGTCGCCGTCATGTGGCTGGCGCTGCTGGGGGCAGCGGCGATCGTTCTCTGGTGGCAGGGTCCCCTGGAGGTTTTTGACCGGCTCCACGAATGGGTCTTTCCTCCCGACCATCCCTGGTTTTTTTACTACCAGGATTCGCTGATGACCACCACCATGAAGGCCCCCCAGATCTTTGCCGCCATTGCCGCCCTCTGGACCCTGGTGGCCCTGATTTTCTATGGTGTGCTTTACGCCGGCCTGCGCAATATTCCCGGCGCTGCCGCCGGGGCCGCATCAAGCGGTGGTGAAGACGGGTCGACCAAGGCGAGACGACCTGCTAAAGGGCGACGCCAAAAGAAAAAGGGCAAAAGCCGGGGAGGCCGGGCTTGATTACCCGGGGCAACATCGACAACCGTTCGGCGCTATCGACCACGGCGCCAAGAGAGGTAAGCGGTCACAGGGTGCCGCAGGTTGTGGTGAACCTCGACGGCGAAGTGTACATCAGTACGTAAGCCGGCCCGATCGCCGCTTTCGGCGGTGCCCTGTGATCGCCTACCAGCCTGCGGCACCCCGCGCAGGCGCTTAGGCAACAAACCCGGTGATTGGCTGTGTTTACAACATTGCCAAGTGACTCCGCCCCTGGTATGATCGCCGCCATGAGCAGCCGGGACCCCCTTTACCTGATCGACGGCAGTGCCTATATCCACCGGGCCTACCACGCCATCGGACCGTTGAGCAACGCCGACGGACTGCCCACCCACGCCGTTTACGGCTTCACCGCTACCCTGTTGCGGGTGATCCGGGAAAAGACCCCGCGTTATCTGGCCGTGGCCTACGATGCCAAAGGCCCCAACTTCCGCCATCAAATCTATCCCCAGTACAAGGCCAACCGGCCGGAGATGCCGGCGGACCTGGCCTGCCAGATCCCCTACATCAAGGAAGTTGTCAGCGCCTACAAAATCGCCACCCTGGAACAGGAGGGGGTTGAGGCCGACGATCTCATCGCCGCGGCGGCCCGCCGGCTGGCCGGCCCCGACCGGCCACTGATCATTGTTTCCGGCGACAAGGATCTGCTGCAGCTGATCAACGACTCGGTTACCATGTGGGACCCCATGAAGGACACCATCATGGACCCGGCGGCGGTGGAGAAAAAATACCAGGTTCCGCCTCGCCATCTGCTGGATTATTTCGCCCTGATCGGCGACAGTTCCGACAACGTTCCCGGCGTTCCCGGGGTGGGGCCGAAAACCGCCGCCAAACTTATCAACCAGTTCGGCGACCTGGACAACCTGTTCAACCGCCTGGAGGAAGTGGGAGCGGCCAAGCTGCGGGAGAAGCTGGCCGCCCACCGGAAAGACGCCCTGCTGGCCCGGGAGCTGATCCGGCTCAAGGATGACCTGGATCTGCCGTTGCGGCCCGAGGACTACGCCCTGCCCGCACCCGACCAGGATAAGCTGCGACGGCTGTTCACCGAGCTGGAATTTAACCGCCTGATCAAAAGCGAATTGCAGGCCGAAAAAATCGGCACCGAGGATTTTCAGCTGATCGGCGACCCTGACCAGCTCCGGGCCCTGGCCGACCGGCTGGCCACCGATCCCGCCCCCCTGGTCATCGACACCGAAACCACCTCCATTGACCCCATGCAGGCCGAACTGGTGGGAATCTCCCTGGCCCTGGCCAACGATGATGAGGGCAACCACGCCTGGTACCTGCCGGTCAATCATCGCCGGCCCGACCACACCCCGGTTCCCGACCAGCTGCCCCTGTCGGAGGTGCAGCGGGTACTGACCCCGCTGCTGAGCGATTCCCGGCGCCTCAAGCTGGGGCACAACCTCAAGTACGACCTGCAGATACTGCACCGCCACGGTATGCCCATGGCGCCGCCCCTGGCTGATACCATGATCGCCTCCTATCTGATCGACCCGTCCCGGCGCTCCCATGGCCTGGATGTCTTGAGCGAGGAGCTGCTCCAGCGCCGGCTAACCTCCTTTGCCGAGGTCACCGACCGCGACCGCCGGCCGGAAGCCTTCGCCCACGTGGCTCCCGAGGCTGCCACGCCCTATTCCTGCGAGGACGTCACCGCCACCCGCCGGCTCTGGGAACAGTTTCAGCCCCGACTGGCCGAGCTGGACCTGGAAAGCCTTTTTTACCAGGTCGAGATGACTCTGCTGCCGATTCTTGCCCGCATGGAGCGGATCGGGATCATGGTGGACGCCGGGGTTCTGGAGCAGCTGGCCGAGGAGTTCAACCGGGAGCTTAAAAGCCTGACCGAAAAGATCCATCGTCTGGCCGGCACCGAGTTCAACATCAACTCACCCCGCCAGCTTGGGGAAGTCCTTTTCGAACGCCTCAAGCTGCCCCACGGTCGCAAAACCAAGGGCAAAACCGGCTATTCCACGGACATCCGGGAGCTGGAGAGGCTGGCGGCCTTCCATGACCTGCCGGCGGCGGTGATCGCCCAGCGCAACCTGAGCAAACTCAAGTCCACCTACGTGGACAAGCTCACCAGCCTGATCAACCCCGCCGACGGCCGCATTCATACCTCGTTCAATCAAACGGTCACCGCCACCGGCCGGCTGAGCAGCAGCAACCCTAATCTACAGAACATTCCCATTCGCACCCCGGAGGGCCAGCGCCTGCGGGCGGCCTTCATCGCCGCCCAAGGCCACCTTTTCCTGGCCGCCGATTACTCCCAGATTGATCTGCGGGTACTGGCCCATTATTCCGCCGACCCCGTACTGCTGGCCGCCTTCCGCGAGGACCAGGATATCCATACCCGCACCGCCGCCGAAATCTTCCGGGTCAACCAGGCCATGGTCACCCCGCAGATGCGGCGGGTGGCCAAAACCATCAATTTCGGCATCATTTACGGGATGAGCGCCTTCGGCCTGGCCGAGCAGCTGCAGTGCAGCCGCAAGGAGGCCCAGGTCTTCATCGACCGTTATTTCGAACTCTACCACGGAGTCAAGGACTTCATGCACCGTATCGTCGAGCAGGCCCGCCACGACGGTTTCGTCCGCACCCTGCTCAAGCGACGCCGGCAACTGCCGGAGATTAACAGCAGCAACAAGCAGCGCCGGGAGTTCGCCGAACGGACGGCAATCAACACCCCCATCCAGGGCACCGCCGCCGATATCATCAAGCTGGCCGCCATCGCCTGCGATGGCGAGCTGCGCGACGGCGGCTTCAAAACCGAGGCCCTGCTGCAGATCCACGACGAGTTGATCTTCGAGGTACCCCGGGCCGAACTGGAACCGGTGGGGCAACTGGTCCGCCGGGCCATGGAAAAGGTCATGGAACTGGATGTGCCCCTGCGGGTAAACCTTAAAACCGGACCCAACCTGGCCGCCACCGAGTAGCCTCGGCGGGCAGCAATAAAGTTGACGAAACAGAGCAAAAGAATTAAATTTGCATGTTGATCAACAGGTTGACCTAAGCCACCGATGGATGCCTTAGGCGGCCTAATTGTCAACCGACAACGGACGATATAACCGCCCCCTTATGACAGGGTATTTCCCAAGGACCAACCATGCTATCTTTACTTCGCCGCAAGGCCCGTTCTCCCATAATTCAGGCCGCAGTGGTCATCATCATCCTGGTCTTTATCCTCTGGGTGCCGCAGATGGGCGGCAATGCCGAACCGGACACAGTGGTCACGGTCAACGGCGAGTCCATCTCCAGCTTCGAGTTTCAGCGCCGCTACGAAGACACCATGAGCCGATACCGGGAGCAGTTTGAAGGCGCTGTTCCCCCCGAACTGATCGAGGCCCTGGGTATCCGGGAACAGGTGCTCAATCAGATGGTTCAGGAACGACTTCTGCTTCAGAGTGCCCGCGACACCGGCCTGCCGGTAACCCCCACCGAAGTCCAGAGGACCGTGCAGAGCATGGGCGAGTTCACCGAAAACGGGCAATTCAGCATTCAACGATATCGGGAAATTCTGGCCGCCTCCCGGATCAGTGTTCACGAATTTGAAGCGGGAATCCGCACTGATCTGCTCAAGCGCAAAATTCAGCAGCATCTGATGAACTTTGCCCAGGTCAGCGACGAGGAGGTGCGGGAGCGCTTCCACCGGGATCACGACGAGGTGCGCCTGGCCTATCTGAGCCTTAACGCCGGTGATTTTCGTGCCGGCCTGGAGCCCGACCGGGAAGAGATCGAAGCCCACTATCAGGAATATGGCGATCTTTATCGCGCTCCCCCTCAGGTTCGCCTTGACTATCTGCTGTTTTCCGCCGACGACGTGGACATGACCGTCGACGACGAAGAACTGGCCGCCTATTACGAAGAAAACCGCGACCTCTTTGAAACCCCCGAGCAACGCCGGGCCAGCCATGTCCTGATCCGCAGCGACGCCGACGCCCCGGCGGAAGCCCGGCAGCGGCAACGGCAGCAGGCGGAGTCGGTACTGGAACTGGCCCGCCAGGGCGAGAACTTCCGGGAGCTGGCCCTGCTCTATTCCGAGGATGCCAGCGCCCCTGACGGCGACCTGGGTTTTTTCCGCCGGGGTGAAATGCTGGACCCCCTTGAAGAAGCGGTCTTCGCCATGGAGCCCGGCGAGATCAGCGAGATCGTGGAAACCTCCCTGGGCTTTCACGTTATCCGGCTGGAAGAAATCGCCCCGGCTCAACACACCACTCTGGAAGATAGTCGGGATGAGATCCGCCGGCAACTGCTCCAGGACCAGGGGCGGCAAATCGCCTTTGAACGGGCGGACAAGGTTTATGAAAACATTCTGACCACCGGCAGCCTGGACCGGGGAGCCCAGGAAGCGGGGATTTCCCTGCAAAGCACCGGCCTGTTCCCCCAGGACCAGCCCCCCGAAAACCTGCGCCGCCACCCGGAGGCGGTGACCGCCGCCTTTGACCTGAACCAGGGGGAGTTGAGCTCTATCATCACCACCGAGGTCGGTTATGCCATTATCTACGTCCAGGAACGGCAGGAACCTCAAGTACCGCCCCTGGAAGAGGTTGAGGACCAGGTCCGGGCGGATCTGATCGACCGACAGGCGGAGGAAGCCGCACGACGGGATGCTGAGAATATTCTGGCCGCCGCAGGTGATGATG
>PWOG01000349.1 GCA_003557565.1 Desulfobulbaceae bacterium | reverse complement strand
CTGATTGCAGGCCGGGGGCAAAGCGTTGCCACATCAGCTATGGCATGCGGTTAAATCGGGGGGGCAATGGTCACCAGGATGCGCATGTCGGTGGTGGCCCTGACTCCATGGGGTTCGCTGATGTCGCTGACCAGGACGTCGCCGGTGTCGGCGGGCATGCTGCTGTCGTCGGCGCCCAGGAACTCACCCTGGCCGGCCACGACCTGGATGGTCAACTGCCCCTCGGCGGAATGGGAGTGAACCGGGAAGAGCTGACCGGCCTTGAGGTTGAAATTGAGAACCCGGAAGTAGGCCGAATCGTGGAGCAAAAAGCGCTTGAAGGTCTTGTCGTCGTACTGATTGCTGTCGTTTAAGGAAATTTTTTTCATAGTGTTATCCTCCTGGTTTCTTTGATTGTTAGAAACAGGATAGCACGTTTTTCTATTTAATTTCCTTGATCTGAGTCAAACCTGGTCAGAAACCGCAAAATATTCGGCGATGGCCGTCACCAGGGCCGGAATGGTATGGGTTTGGGGCTGGATATCCACCTTGAGGCCGGCTTTTTCAGCGGTGGCGGCGGTGATGGGGCCAATGGCGGCGATTTTGATCCCCGCCAGCAGGGAATGCAGTTCTTCGGGCTTTAAGTCCAACAGGTCAAGCAGATTGGTCACCGTGGAGGAACTGGTGAAGGTGATCAGATCGACATCCCCCTCTTTAAGCGCCTGACGTATTTTATCCTCCATGGGAGGGCGGACGTTCTGGTAAACCGGAACGACATCGACCTCGGCCCCGGCCCCGCGCAGGCTGTCAGGGAGCACATTGCGGGCCTTCAGGGCCCGGGGCAGGAGGATTTTCTTTCCCTTTACCCCTTGGGCCAGCAGGGTCTCGGCCAGGCCCTCGGCGGTGAATTTTTCCGGCAGCAAATCGGCCTTGATACCATGCATTTGCAGGCATTCGGCGGTGGCCGTTCCCACCACCGCGATTTTCGGCCCGTGCAGGCTGCGGCTGTCCAGCCCCAGGGTCCCCAGCCGGCGGAAAAAATAATTCACGGCATTGGGACTTGTGAACAGCAACCACTGAAAGGCGGCGATGTTCGCCAGGGCCTGGTCCAGGGGAGCCCAGTCCGGCGGATCCTGCAGGGAAATGGTTGCTCCCTCCAGGCAGTTGGCCCCCAGATCTTCCAGACTTTGTACCAGTTCACTGGCCTGATCCCGGCTGCGGGTAACCAGGATTTTTTTGCCGAACAGGGGCCGTTTTTCGTACCAGTTGATGGTTTTCCGCAGGTTTACCACTTCGCCCACCACCACCAGGGCCGGCGGGGTGATCCCGGACTCCCGGACCACCTCGGTGATATTCTCCAGAGTGCCAACCACCGACCGCTGCTGTGGGGTGGAGGCCCAGCGGACCACCGCCACTGGGGTCTGCGGGTCCCGACCGTGCTTGATTAAATTGGCGGTAATGTTGGGCAGATTCTTGATCCCCATGTAGAAAACCAGGGTTCCCGCCCCGGTGGCCAGCTTGTCCCAGGCGATCCGGCTCTCTTTTTTGTTGGGATCCTCATGGCCGGTGACAAAAGCCACCGAGGAGGTGAACTCACGATGGGTGATGGGTACCCCGGCATAGGTGGCGGCGGCACTGGCGGAAGTCACCCCGGGCACCACCTCGAAGGAAACGCCGTGGCCGGCCAACTCCTCGATTTCCTCGCCTCCGCGACCGAAGATGAAGGGGTCTCCGCCCTTGAGCCGGACCACGATTTTTCCGGCCAGGGCATAATCCACCAGCATCCGGTTGATCTCCGCCTGAGTATGGGTATGAGTGCTGCCGCCTTTTTTGCCGGCATAAATAAAGGTGGCCGTGGGCGGCACATGGGCCAGCAGCTTCTCGTTGGCCAGATAGTCATAAACCACCACTTCGGCCCGGCTCAGCAGCCGCTTGCCCTTGACGGTGATCAGTTCCGGATCGCCGGGACCGGCCCCGACCAGATAAACCATACCCTTTTTCTGCATCATTTACGTTCCATGATATTCATCATAACCACAACAGCATAACCAGCCACAGGCTTGTTCCGTAAGCGGCCACGGGGTGGGAGCAGGTTGCGACAAGCCTCGACGGCGACGCCTGACCAGCATGTGATCCGGCATCAGTCGGCCACCTTCGGCGGTGCCCCGTAATCACTGGCACAACAGCCGTAGAACGCCAACGGGGCGGGGGCAGAGACCATGCCCGCCGCCCGGCCCGGCAGAACCAGCCCCATGGCCGCGACCGGCGGCCCCGCTGCCCGGTTGAGTGTTGTTGATTAAATTGTTCTTATTTGATGGAGGTTCCGTAGACTTCTTCCAAAATTTCCCGGCCACCATTGGCCAGCATCTCCTCGGCCAGTTCCAGGCCGATGGTTTTGGCCTCGGTGGCAGGACCGCTGCGCTGGGACTGCACTACCCGGTCGCCGTCCACCGAGGCAATCAGGCCATCGATGGTCAGGGTCTGGCCGTTCAGGGTGGCAAAACCGGCCAACGGCACCTGGCAGCCGCCTTCCAGGCGATGGAGGTAACTGCGTTCGGCATGCACCGCCAGGGTGGTTTCCCGGTGATCCATGAAGGAGAGCATTTGCAACAGTTCCTCATCCTCCCGGCGCAACTCGATGCCCACCGCCCCCTGGGCCACCGCCGGCAGCATTTCCTCGGGAGTGAAGCAGAAAGTGGCGCGATGGAACAGATCCAGCCGATTCAAGCCGGCGGCGGCCAAGATGATGGCATCGTAAAGTCCTTCGTCCAACTTGCGCAGACGGGTGTCCAGATTGCCGCGCAGATCCTCGATTTTCAGATCGGGCCGCAGCCGGGCCAGCTGAGACTTGCGCCGCAGGCTGCTGGTGCCCACCGTGGCCTGGGCGGGAAGTTGATCCAGGCTCTGGTAACGGGTGGCGAGAAAGGCGTCAAAAGGTTTTTCGCGCTGGGTGATGATGCCGATATGCAAACCATCCGGCAGTTCGGCGGGCACATCCTTCATGCTGTGGACGGCAATATCAACCTCCCGGCGCAGCAGGGCTTCTTCGATCTCCTTGACGAACAGCCCCTTGCCGCCCACCTTGGCCAGAGGGACATCGACGATCTTGTCGCCCTTGGTGACGATTTTGACCAACTCCACGGTGCACTGGGGGTACTGGGCCTCAATCCGGCTCTTGATCCAGTTGGCCTGGGCCAGGGCCAGCATGCTGGCGCGGGTGCCGATACGAATGGTTTTTGCCATGACAGATTTCCTTGAAATTTGGTATTTCTTTATTATTCCACTTGACTAAAAGCCCGGCTGTTGGCCCCGCAGACCACACATTTCTCCGGAGCGCTGTCGCCGCCTTCGGTGTGCCCGCAGACCTGGCAGACGTAATAGTCGGTGGCGGGCATACTGTCGAGGTTCTCCAGGGCGTGGCGGTAAAGTTCGGCATGGGTTTTCTCCACCTGGTTGGCATAAGAGAAAGACATTTCCGCCGCCTTGTTGCCTTCCGCCTTGGCCGTCTCGATCATCGGGGGATACATGACCTCAAATTCGTGCAACTCCCCTTCCATGGCCGCCCGCAGGTTGTCTTTGGTGTCGCCGATGGCCTTCAAGGCCCGCAGGTGGGCATGGGCATGAACGGTTTCCGCTTGGGCCGCCGCCCGAAACAGTTTGGCGGCCTGGGGATAGCCGTCTTTTTCCGCCTTCTGAGCAAAGGCCAGATATTTCCGGTTAGCCTGAGATTCTCCGGCAAAAGCCGCCCACAGATTGTCTTCGGTCTTGCTCATGATGCATACCTCCTGGTATAAAAGTTAGACGTTTGTCCCGGCAGCATCCCACACGCCCCGAAAGGCGGGGCGCAAAAGGGTTTAAAATAGTAGCTGCGGCACCATAATGCAAGCATAAGAAGGAAAAAACAACCATGCCCCGGATATCCGTTGCTGTTTCCTGGCTACTGGCCCTGGTTATTCTGCTGCCCGGTCATGTCATTGCCGGTTTACCACCAAATGTTTTTACCGACGGTGGCTACCTGGTCAGCCGTGACGACCGTACAATCCTGGGCCACAATGAGAACCGGCTCCTGATTCCCGCCAGCACATGGAAAATCGCCACCGGTCTGATGGCCCTTGATCAACTGGGGCCGGATTACCGCTTTCGAACCAAGTTCTACCTCGCCGGCGATCATTTTTATATCAAGGGATTCGGCGACCCCCTGCTGACCTCGGAAGAGGTAAAGTTGATCACGGCTTCCCTGGCCGCTTCGGGAATCACGGAAATCGATGATATCGTGGTGGATGACTCGTTTTTTCAGCTGGAACGGACCAAACCCGACGGCTCCGCCGCCTCCCTGCGCTCCCATGATGCCGCCAACGGAGCCCTGGTGGTTAACTTCAATACCGCCAAGATCGAAGTGCTAAACAACGGCACGGTCCGCTCGGCGGAAGCCCAGACCCCGAGCCTGCCGGTAATGCAGGAACTGGCCGCCGACCTGGATCCGGGTATCCACCGGGTCAACCTTTCCCAGAATCCCCAACGCAGCCGCCGTTACTGCGGTGAATTGTTCAAAAATCTGCTCACCGCCAGTGGTATAAAGGTTAACGGAGAAGTACGCAGTGGCGTCACCCCCGCCGGGGCGGAACTGGTTTATCGGCACCATTCATCCCGGAAGCTGGCGGAAACGGTGGAGGCCATGCTGCTTTACTCCAACAATTTTATCGCCAACCAGCTCTTTCTGATCGCCGGAGCCAGACAGAGAGGGGAGCCGGCCACCTGGGACAAAGGCCGGAGAAACATGGATGATTATCTACATCAGTTGGGACTGGATCTTAAAAGTTTCAGAGTGGAGGAAGGTTCAGGCCTGAGCCGGGAAAATCGCATCACCCCCGGGGCCCTGCAACAGGTGCTGGAAAGATTCCGGCCTTATGCCGAACTGCTACCCCACTGGGATGACCGGCTGGTCAAATCCGGCACTTTGAACAGAGTTTACGCCTACGCCGGCTATTTCCGAGGAAACAGCGGGCTTGATCCTTTCGTGTTGATTTTGAATCAAACCGCCAACACCCGGGACCGGGCCCTTGACCTAATGGAAAAACGCTGGC
Organism: Desulfobulbaceae bacterium; assembly: GCA_003557565.1. GTDB lineage: Bacteria > Desulfobacterota > Desulfobulbia > Desulfobulbales > Desulfurivibrionaceae > Desulfurivibrio. Next base: position 8,479 of record PWOG01000349.1, on the reverse strand, counting down.
AGCATCCTTCGCGCACCGCCGGTCAGCAATAAATCACCGATCACCAGTGGTGCGCGGCGGATGCGCCAAACATTCAAAAAAAGCCGCTCAAATCTGGTAAAAGTGTTCCTTTTCCGCCTGGCACTTGGGACAAACCCAGTCCTCGGGCAGATCGGCGAAAGGAGTGCCGGGCTCAATCCCTTGATCAGGGTCGCCTTCTTCGGGGTCGTAGATATAACCGCAGGGGCATTCATACTTTTCCATATTCTATCCTCCTGGTAACTGGTGTCAGAGTAAAATGGCAATGCCTGCCCGAAAGGGAGCGCCCCCCGGGACACCATTTCATACATAGCACCTATTATCGCATTAAAAGAAGATTAACCACAATATTTTTTGCAGCCTCTCGACAACGGGTCGTTCATTCCGGTTGCGGGCGGTTTTTTCAGGAGCCGTCCCTGTCCAGCAGGGTTATGGTCTCCACATGGTGGGTCTGGGGAAACATATCAATCAGGCGCATGGCCTTGACCTGGTAATCCATGGCCAGCAGACCGGCGAGATCGCGGGCCATGGTGGCCGGATCACAGGAAATCATGATAATCCGCGGCGGTAGTGGTTCGGCCGGGGATGCCACCAGATCCCGGCAGCCGATGCGGGGTGGGTCAAGCAGCAGAATATCCGGTCTGATCCCATCGGCCGTCAGGGCCGCCAGGCCCTGACGGGCATCCGCCCGGCAAAAATGGCAGTTATCGATGCCGTTGGCGGCGGCGTTGCGTTTGGCTCGTCGGATGGCCGCAGCCTGAAGGTCAACCCCATGCACCTGCCGGACCAGCAGGGCCAGGGGCAGGGAAAAGTTGCCCATGCCGCAGTGGAGATCGGCCAGAACCTCGTTGCCCGCCGGCTGGAGCAGGTCGATAAGCAGGGCCAGCAGTTGCCGGTTCTGGGCCTCGTTGACCTGGCTGAATCCCCAGGGCTCAAAGCCCAGCTCCAGCACGCGCCCCGCCGCTTCCACCGGCAGGGTCAGGTTAAGCTGCAATTCTTCCGGCCCCGGGCGGCCTTCTGGCCCGGAATATTGATCGATAAAGGGACCGGCAGCGTATCCGGCGGGCAGAAAGGCCAGCCCCTTGAGCCCGGCCAGATCCTCACAGAGCCGGCGGGCTGCCTGCCGCTCCGCCGGCCGGGGGCGGCGGCGATGATGAAGCAGCATCACCGCCCTTCGGCTCAGGGGATCCAGGTTGATCTCGAGGGCCTCGGCCTGCCGGGCCAATTGCCGCCAAGCCTCATGTTCTTTGACATCATGCCATAGAGCATTGATTTCCGGCCGGGCCAGCAGACAATCGGCAACGGGCTGCAACCGGTGGGAACCGGCCTGGAAGAACCCGGCCTGCCCCTGCTCCACCTGCAGGCGGATCCGCTGGCGGTAATTAAACTCCGCCGGTGCGGCCAGGGGCGGCCCCAGGGCCGGGATCGCCCGGTCGCCCAGTCCGGACCGGTGCAAAAGTTCCCGCAGGATTTCCTGTTTGATCCCCAGTTGGGCCTCATAAACGGCGTGCTGCAGGTTGCAGCCCCCGCAGCGGTCATAACCGGGACAAAGCGGTTGGCGGCGTTGGGGGGACGGGATCACCACTTGCCGGAGTTCGGCTTCCAGGTAGCGGCGGTGCCGGCGGCGAACCCGCACCCGCACCTGCTCGGCGGGCAGCACTCCGGGCACCAGCACTGCGGGGCCATTGTCCTGTCGCCCCAGCCCCAGGCCGCCGGCAACAATCTTTTCTACGGTGATCAGCAAGTTAGGAACGATGCTGGCCGGGGCTCAATAATGGAGGTCGGCATAATTGAGCCAGCCGCCGGCTTCCACCAGTTTGCGGTCAAATTCGTTGAGGCTGAAAGAAAATTCCGCCGTTTGCTTGCCCCGGGCCTTGATTTTGCTCTCGGCCAGATCAACCTCGATGGTAACATCCCCGCCCAGGTTGAACAGGGTGTCGATATCCGCCGCCGACAGTTCAATGGCCAGCATCCCGCAGTTATACATGTTCTGCCGGAAGATGCGGGCAAAACTCTCGGCAATCACGGTGTTGATCTCGTTGACCTCGAACACCCAGACCGCGTGCTCCCGGGAAGAACCGCAGCCGAAGTTGGCCCGGCTGACAATAACGCTTTTGTTTTCGAGATCCCGGGCCGGGTTGAACCCGCTGAGCTTGAGGTCTTCAAGAGCATAGGGTTTGAGGTCCATTTTGGTGTTTTCGGTAAGATATTTGGCCGGAATTATCTCATCGGTATTGATATCGCTGCGATCAAGAAACAGGGCCTGACCTCCGAATTGCTTCATTGTTCATACTCCTTGGTTGGAAAAAATCTGGTTGCCCGGCAAATCACCGGCAGCACTCAAGCCAGCATGGGGCGAGGATCGGTGATTTTGCCGGCCACGGCGGCGGCGGCGGCGCTCAAGGGGCTCATCAGATGCACGATGCCGCCCTTACCCATCCGGCCGTTGAAGTTACGGTTGGTGGTCGAGGCGCAGATCTCGCCCTCGGCCAGCACCCCGGTGCTCATGCCCAGGCACGCCCCGCAGGTGGGGTTGGTAACGCAGAAGCCGGCGTCCTGAAATATTTTTATTATCCCCTCTTCCAGGGCCTGGCTGTATACCCCGGGGGTGGCCGGAGAGAGGACCCCTCGTACCTGATCGGAAATTTTCCGCCCCGCAAGAACCCGGGCCGCTTCCCGCAGATCCTCGATCCTCCCGTTGGTACAGGAACCGATATAGATCTGGTCCACCGGCACGCCTTCCATGGCGGTGATGTCCTTGACTTCGTCGGGCTTGAAGCCATAGGTCACCTGGGGAACCAGGGAGGAGACATCGAAACGGAGCACCTGCTCGTAAACGGCATCGGGATCGGAATGCCATTGGTTAAAATCTTCCACGGCCTGGTCAACGGTGGCATAGTTATCCTTGATAAAGGGCCAAAGATACTCGGCGGTGGTTTGATCCGGCAGGCAGATCCCGCAGGTGGCCCCGGCCTCGATGGCCATGTTGCACAGGGTCATCCGCGCCTCCATGCTCATGGCATCTACTACCGGGCCGCCGAACTCCAGCACCCGGTCGGTGGCGCCGTTGACCGTGATCTCCTTGATGATGTTCAAGATCACGTCCTTGGCGTAAACCCCCGCCGACAACTCCCCGGTGATCTCAACCCGGATGGTTCTGGGCAGCCTGAAGGAGCAGACCCCTTTTAAAATGCCCACCTCCAGATCGGTGGTACCCACTCCGGCGGCAAAGGCACCGAAGGCCCCGTGGGTGCAGGTATGGGAATCCCCCATTATCACCGTGTAGCCGGGCCGGATGAAGCCCTTTTCGGGAAACAGGGCGTGGCACACCCCGTTGCGGCCGATATCGAAAAAGTCCCGGATATTGTGGCGTCGGGCCCAATCCCGCAGGATCTTGCCCTGGGTGGCGGTCTTGGAATCCTTGGCGGGGGTGACGTGGTCGATCACCGCCTTGATCTTGTCGGGATCAAAAACCCGGTCCATCCCCCGGGCCTCAAGATCGGTGATGGCGATCGGGGTGGTAATTTCATGGCACATCACCACATCCAGATCCAGGATGATATTCTCCGGCGTAGGAGTATCGCGGCGATGGGCGGCGAAAATTTTCTCAACTATGGTCTGTCCCATTTATTTCCTCCATGTAAAACCTAGGGGCAAAAATCATCCAGCATGGCACCATACGGTCAGCGTGACAACCGCTTAACAACACCTTATAAACATAATACCCCAGATTGGCAAACGCTAAGCACCATGTATACCCTTGTGAACCAACAATAATATTGACCATTATGGCTCCACCCATTACGATGCTGCAAAATATCAACTGTCCCCCGACGTGGTTATGCTGGAATAAATCAAGAGGCCACCACCAGGGGTTCCGGACCGGTAAAAAAAAGCAGCGCCGCGAAGTTGGTCGGCGCCGCGAAAAACGAGTACCCACACCATGGAAGGTACTGTTAGAGCCAGTCAATAGAGATGGTAGCCCAGCATCGGAATAAAACCGGGGCCACTACCCCGCCCACCAGTCCGGACCAGTCATCCGGTATTGAGCTTATTCTGGGCGTTTCCCGGGAAGAATATGGCCAAATCCCTTCCGGGCTGGAAAAGCTGCTAACCGACGTGGAAGACTTGTACGCCGGTCGCTGGCCCAGCCATGAAGCCTGCGAAGTCGAGTACCATGACTTCGTTCATGCCCTGGACGTGGCCCTTGCCGCAGCCCGGATCGTGGCGGGCTGGAACCGGGTTCATCCCGAAAGACGCATCGACGAGGAATTGTACTGCTGGACGGTGGCAGCGGGGCTGTTCCATGATGCCGGTTACATCAAGGACAAAGGGGACCGGGAAGGACAGGGGGGGAAATTTACCATCACCCACGTGCAGCGAAGCATGAACATAGCGGAAGGATATCTCCGCCGCACCAACTGGCCGCAACGGGCCACCATCTTTGTCCCCGCCGTCATCGCCCTTACCGATTACCGGCAACAATCGCTCAATTATGCTGTCTTCATCAATGAACAGGAACTACTTGCGGCCAGGATACTGCCCACCGCCGATCTGATCGGCCAGATCGGCGACAGCCGTTACGCTGAAAAGATCGACGGACTGTTCGCCGAGCTCCAGGAAATGTATTTCCACCTGAACCGGGATAAACCTGCCCCTGCCCAGCCAGTCCCGGTCTATAATTCACCCCAGGAACTCCGCAACACCACCGAGGATTTTTACGAAAATTTCGTGGCCCCGCGTCTGGCAGAATTTGGCCACCTGGAACAGTATCTGGACGTTTATTTCGGCCACAACCGCAATCCCTACCGTGAAAACATCGCCTGCAACCTTGCCCGCCACTGTAATCCCCGGCTGGCTGACCAGTCCTGAGATCGTAGGCGATCACGGGGGCACCGCCGAAAGCGGCGATCAGGCCGGATCACGTACCGATGTACGCATTTTGATGTACGAATTTTTGTTCTGCGCTATCTGAAGAGACGATCCAGATTGGCGATCTTGATCGCCTCCCGATCCTCGGTCAAGGTTTTGGGCATAATCATGGTGACCACATAATCCTCCTCCAGCAGCTTCAGACCCCCTTTCTCCACCACTTGTCCGAGCCGAGGGGAGTAAATCTCTATTTTGCCCTCCTGCAGGAAACGAATCAACTCGTTGACATGGGCCAGCCCAATGGTAAAGATCGCTTTTTTCTGGACGATCCCGCCCTGCCGCATTTCACGGTCAATGGCGTCCGGAACCGCCTGCAGCATGACCGCGCTTCGCTTTTCCTGCATGTAGCTCAGAATCCCGATTTGCTTTTCGTTAAAGCCCGCCCGGCGATCACGAAAAAGAAAATCCTTGATGGAGTGGTAAAGCTCCCGGTCCTCGACCTGCTGGAGCCTGAGTCCGTAGCTTTCCATAAGCAGTCGGTCGCCGCTGACCAGTCGTGAAGTATCCTCGAGAATTGTCTTCAGTGTCCTGTCGTCAAGAGACAGGCTGGTGGATCGGGACCGGGAAACGCGCTCCACATTTGGCTGCCGCTGCTGATTGAAATATCCCTCGGGCAACAGCAAGCCGACATTTTCGTGCCTGACCAGCCATTCGCCGATCCGATAAATTTCCGACTGAACTTCTACGGTATTGTGGTTATTGGCGCCGGTATCGGCATTGCGGTGACTCTGGAGAATAATAAAAAGATGGTTTTCGCCTTCGCCTTCTTTCTGATAAATCACTTCGCCATATTCGGCGGGGATCACGGGCGGTTCTTCGATCCCCGCCAGCGCTGGCCCGGTGACAACCAAGCCGAACAGGGCAGTTGCCAAAATTTTAAATTTCAGTTTCCGAAGAGCGACCGATGAGGAAAAGATCATTTCTGCAAACCTCATTAGGGCTACGGGTCATCCCGGACATGAGATTGCAAAAAATGATTCGTTGGACAATCCGGCAATCCCGCTGTCATAGGGTTAAAACCCGTTAGACCGGTGATTTTGCGCCTCCACCTTTCGATGGATTTGCCTTTATCGGTGATTAGGTATATGCTTTTTTCGACCCTGGCAAATAACGGGGGCATCAGCGACAACCCCGTGCAACTTGCCAGTCACAAAACTCTGATACGTGTCAATAGCTACTTCCGGTCAGCGTGTCAACGATAAAATCGAGCCCCAAGGCAATCAGCTTCTGGGAAATGCCCACCATTATGCGCCAGTGACCAGCAAACGAGCATGTATAACCCCAGGGGTAATCCCCCAATAATTAATCGTTTTCAGAAATATAATTTTTTCGTATTTTTTTGTCCGAGGAGGTGCTGCATGAAAGGATCACGATTCAGCGACAACCAGATTCTGGCGATTTTGAAAAAAACCGAGAACGGCTCCCCGGTTCAGGAGTTGTGCAGGGAACAAGGCATGAGTTCCGCCACATTTTACAAGTGGCGTGCCAAGTACGGCGGCATGGACGCCTCGATGATGGCCCGGCGGGGGGTGGAACACTGGACCAAGCCGAAGGAACGCAATAAGGCGGCCGGAGAGAACTCCGGCCGCCTTTCACAAAGACGCCCGTCTAACATGGGGCTTCGCTGTTTTGAGTGGGAAGAAAAGAGTTGAACCTCATATCCTTTTTTCCTGTTCAGGTTAAAGAATTTACCACCTCACACCCATACCGAGTCCGTATACGATCCTGTCATCATCAAAATCGTCAATATCCTTCATTCGATCGAAGAACCACTGGTACTGCACAAGGGCCTGGACAAAGGTGGTGTTGTTGATGAAGAACTTCACGCCTGCTTCTGGTCCGGCGAAGAAGGTATCATCGACACCGCTACCATAAATATATCCAATATTGGCGCCCGCAAAAGGAACCCATTCACCTAAGTTCCAGTTGTAGTCGAGGCCCAGGCTCGTTGCGGCATTGATCCTGGTGCTACCATCTACGTTAGAAATGCCCACATCCTGTCGAACCAAACCTTCCCAGCTGTCAGTGAAGAAATGTCCCACACTGGCACTGCCGGCAAAATTGTTGTAGTCGAAATCGGTATCACTGGAACCTGTACCGCTCACAGTAAAGGTTGTATCTCCCATGCGGAAGTTTGCCATGGCGATGGCAGGCATCGCGAGCAACAAGGAGAGTGTCAGCACGATCATTTTTCTAAACATAAGAGCCTCCTCTTCGTATCAAAGGTTTACTTAGCTTGGAGCCGTTATAGACCAATCAGCCCCTTGATGGTGGCAGCTTGTATGTATCTTTACTGCTACCAGGTCTCAAATCTCTCTGACGGCTGGTTTTGTTTAATATTGAGCATATTGTTGACTGTACGTACTACATTACAGAACCGACTATATCACCTGCTCGCTGCTGCTCGTTGTCTACGGCTCCGGTCAGCGGTACTTGACCTTCGAAGGTAATGATGCGGGATAATTATTTATTTTCCCTTCACTTCGGTCCTGACGCCATTATGTCAGTTACTTCTCTGCCTTTCAGGGCTGACGCCTTGATTTTCCTACCATTCGGGGCTAACGCCATAAAACTCATGGATCTCTCTGGATTGAGCCCTACTGGGAACTTCATCGCCTTTGGGTGCATTTTCCAGTTCTTCCGAAGTGAGGTTCACTCGAAACTCTTCCTGGTCTTCTTGGTCGGTCGCTGTCTGTAGTGCCTGCCAGGGAATAAGGTACTTATCACCCCCTACCCCGAAAACACCTCCGGAAGTAAGCGTGATGTATTCTACTTTTCCAGTTCTGGAATCCACCAGCACGCTTTCGATCTCACCAATAGTTTCACCGTTGGCATCCAGAACATTCTGGCCTTTTATGTCGTCAACATTCTTCAAGTTTTCAGCGCCAAACTGTTCATCACCTCTCATGCCAGGGCGACTGGTTCTATCCATTTGGGTTTGAGATTCTTCCTTCATCTGAGGCCCTGTTTTGTCACCGTATCTGTCTGGTGACTTGTTTTCCGCCGCAAAAGCGGTGGCGGTTAGAAACATGGCCATCATGCCGATTATCAATACCAATAATTTCCGATTCATGTAGATACCTCCACGATATTTTATTTTTTTGACCATCTATCCCGCATCTTTTTACCTTTGACCAAAACATGTTAATGCATGATATGTGCCATGATGGGTCAAATAAAAACAACCTTATATATCAATAAGTTCTCGATTAGAGAGGATGGTCATTGAATGACTGGGTTCGGCAATCCGGACTATTGCAGTTCATTATTCCGAAAACCGGGAAGATGAAGTTTTTCTGTGGTATGGGTAATTCACCAATAATGAATTATTTTAAGAAGTCGAATTTTTCGGTTTTTTTGGTCCGAGGAAGTTCTGTATGAAAGGAACACGATTTAGCGACAACCATATTCTGGAGATTTTGACAAATGCCGAGAACTGCAACCCAGGTTCCGGGTAAGTGATCACGGGGGCCAAAGGGTAAGCGATCACAGGGTGCCGCAGGTTGTGGTGAGCGGGCCGGCGAAGTGT
>PWOG01000274.1 GCA_003557565.1 Desulfobulbaceae bacterium | reverse complement strand
GTAGTCGTAGTACCAGACCTCTTTGGTCCAGGGGTGGGGGCTGGCCTCGCGGTTGTCGAAGAAGAGCACGTTGGCTTTGACCCCGTGGGCGTAGAAGATGCCGGTGGGGAGGCGCAGGATGGTATGGAGATCAGTGGTCTCCATGAGTTTACGGCGCACGGTCTCCCCTGCGCCGCCCTCGAACAGGACATTGTCCGGCACGACCACGGCGGCCTGGCCGTTTTCCTTGAGCAGCGTCTTGATGTGCTGGACGAAGTTGAGCTGCTTGTTGGAGGTGGTGGCCCAGAAGTCCTGGCGGTTGTAGGTGAGTTCGTCGATTTCCTGCTCTCCCTCCTCGTTGGTAAAGCTCATGGAGCTTTTTTTGCCGAAGGGGGATTGGCCAGGACGTAATCGAAGCTGCGGGGGCTGGGGGCCACCAGGGCGTCGTTGGGGGAGATGGGGCTCTCACCGTCGATTTCGCCGATGTTGTGGAGAAACATGTTCATCAGGCAGAGGCGGCGGGCGCTGGCGACTATCTCGTTGCCGTGAAAGGTTTGATTTTTAAGAAAGTCCTTTTGGGCCTTGTCCAGCTTGTAATTGGCCGGGTTGCCGATGAAGTCGTAGGCGGCCAGGAAAAAGCCGCCGGTGCCGCAGGCTGGGTCGGCGATGGTTTTCAGCGGCTCCGGCCGCACACACTCCACCATGGCCCGGATCAGCGGTCGGGGGGTGAAGTATTGGCCGGCCCCGGACTTGGTATCCTCGGCGTTGCGTTCCAGCAGCCCCTCGTAGATGTCGCCTTTCACATCGGCGCCCATTGTGGCCCAGCGGGTGCTGTCCACCATGTCGATCAGGCGGTAGAGCTTGGCCGGGTTCTGGATCTTGTTCTGGGCTTTGGTGAAGATCTGGCCCAGCATCCCCTTGCGGGTGCCCAGCTCCCGCAGCAGTTCCACGTAATGGACTTCCAGCTCGGCCCCCCGCTTAGCCTTCAGGATCGGCCAGCGGTATTCGGGCGGGATGCCGACATCGCGGTTGTACGGCGGCCCGGCGTATTCATCGGCCATCTTGAGAAAAATCAGGTAGGTAAGCTGTTCCAGGTAGTCGCCGTAGCTCACCCCGTCGTCGCGCAGGGTAGTGCAGAAACTCCAGACCTTGGAAATGATGGGGGCGGTGGGGTTCATTCAGCGGTTTCCTTCTCCCGAATTTGTTTTTATTTTTTGCAGCAATGAGTGGCTGTCCATCTTAGCACACTGTCTGAATATTGGGGACCACCTCTGTCCTTTTCTTACTTACCTCTGGCTGAGCCGCTCCAGCCAGCGATCCACCCAGCCCCAGAACATTTCCGGCAGGCGCAGATACCAGGGGCGTTTCCGCCATTGTGAATAGTGCATTTCCTGGCTCTGGGCAAAATCGTGTTCGAACAGTTCGGCAACCTGGCTTGTCAGTTGAGGGTCACGGACTTCCTGGTTGGCCTCCAGGCTCCAGCGCAGATTCCAGCGATCGATATTGCTGGAGCCAATCGAGACCCAGTCGTCGCAGAGCTGGATCTTGGCGTGCAGAAAACGGGGTTGGTACTCAAAGATCCTGACCCCGTTGCGCAGCAGGGAGGCATAGTAACGCCGCCCGGCATGCCGGACGGCGGGATGGTCGGTGTGGGGCCCGGGCAACAGCAGGCGCACATCGACTCCCCGTCGCGCTGCACGGCACAAGCGGCGGCGGATTTTCCACGACGGAATAAAGTAGGCCGTGGCGATCCAGATCCGCTGTTCGGCCTGGCGTAGTTGTTTGAGCAGCGAGCGCTTGACCTCCATGCGAGTGGGCGCATTCAAAACCAGGCGGGCCAGTTGCCCGTCACGTTCGGGCTGGCCGGACATCCGGGGGAAAACCGCTGTTTTTTTGGCCAGACGTCGCCAGGTGCGGAGGAACAGGTCCTGCCAGTCCGCCACCACCGGACCCTGGATCCGCAGCATGACATCATGCCAGCCCATGGGCTGCAGGGCGGTCTCGAATTCATCGGTGATTCAGGTGCCGCCGGTAAATGCCAGCCAGCCATCGGCGATCAGTAATTTGCGGTGATCGCGAAACAGGTTGCGGCGAAGGTTGCCATAATAATGGAGGGGGTTGTAGAAGTGCAGATGGGCCCCCGCCGCCAGCAGTTGTTGGCGGTCCCGCAGCAGCAGTTTTTGCGCCCCGAAGTCATCCAGCAACAGGCAGACGTAAACCCCGCGCCGACTGGCATCACAAAGCGCGGCAATGAAACGCTCGGCTACCTTGCCCGATTCGAACAGGTAGAACTCCAGCAGGACAAACCGCTGGGCGCGGTCGATGGCCGTCAGCATAGCCGGAAAAAAGTTCTCACCGTCAACCAGCAACTCAATCCGATTGCCGGGGCGCCATGGGTAGCGATAACGAAGCTGGGGAATGGTCAAATTATTCCTCGATTCCGCGCGAAGAAGCCCTTGGCCGATGGCCGGGGCGCACAGGGTTTTTTCCCGAGACGCAGCCGGCCAAGACCATGATTTCTGTGCAATAGCGGCTGCCGATTATCGTGTCAACGAAAAAACGGGCAAAAAAACAGTCTGCTTCTCAGTAAGCGCTATTGCCCCAACAGTAGCTACCCGGTTTACAAAACCCTGCTGTTTCTATACTCCAAGTATGTCCTCGACATAGACCATTTGGACGAACTTGAGCACATAGCCACCAGCGGGATTGCCAGGACGAATCCCAGCAAACCCAGCAGGCTGCCGAAGGTGATCTGGCTGATTACCCCCCAGGGCAGGAGGGATATGGGTAATCCCCCCAATAATTAATGGTTTTCAAACGAGGCAGGGCTATGACTCGGGGGTGGAAGAAGGGAGAGATGCCGGCGGAGCAACCGGGAGAGAGCTCGCGGTTGCAGAAAGCCTTGCGGCAGGGACACAGCAGCACACCGAGTCCGTGCTCTATGCCCTTGCCCTCAGCACTTGCTGACCATCGTCAACTGGCGGAAATAGCTCCCGCCGGGCAACCTTTCACCGCTTCCTCTACCTTGTCTTCCTGCTCTTTTGGCACCGTCCCGACCTTGACACGCGACTTGCCGTCTTTCACCTCAAAAACGTCCGGAGCGGTCGCTTCGCAGTTGCCTGATCCGATACATGCATCCTGATCTACCTTCGCTTTCATTGCGTCTCCTCATGTTCAAACCGCTTTATCACTGGATTGGTCTTGTGAGACCCGATGCCGTGCCGCTTTACTCCATCTTGAAAGTGACTTTTAAATGGAGCCGGTAAACCTTGACGGCGTCGTTTTCAATCACCGCTTCCTAATCCTTGATCCAGACGCCTCTGACATTTTTCAAAGTTTGCGTGGCCCGCTTGATCCCCACCGCGAGGGCGTCTTCAAAGGACTTCTCCGAATCGGCGCTTAAGATGATAGGGAAGTTGTTTTAGTTGCCTTCCCGCTTCACTAACGCTCGATCACCCCGCACGCGATCCGGGGGCCAGCCCCTCCGATGGGTTGCGTCTGGTGGTCGTCCGGGTTTTGGTGGATTACCAGCGCCGCACCGTCCTCGTCGAGGATTCGCGCCCCCACAGAACCGTCGAGGCTGGCCAGCGGTGTAAAGAGCTCATGGTTCACATCGCCGTTGGCATCGGCGTAGATATTGGGGAAGTCCCCTGGATCCGGCCCATCCGGGTTCATCAGTCCGTGTTTCTTGCCCTCCGGATTGATGTGCCCGCCGGATGCCTGGAACCCCTCGTCGTGATCGCTGCAGTCACCGACGGCGTGGATGTGGATGGCATGAAACCCGGAGCCGTCGGCCAGGCCACGCAGCTCAAGACGGATCAATGTCCCATGAGGACCTTGAGTCAACTCGGCCTTACCGATGGCTTCACCTTTCGTATTCACGAATTGTGCCGTTGCAGTGTGCCCGTCGGCGGTGGCTGAACCAGCTGCTACGACACCGGCTGTTACGATACCAGCTGCAGCCACTGCGATCAGAGTCTTTTTCATCATCGTTATGTTCCTCCTGGCGTTAAAAAAAAATGGGCATCAGCGACAACCCCGTGCAATTTGCCCCTCAAAAACCGATACTTTATGTCGATAACGGCTGCCGAAACGCTTGCTTGAACTGATCGACCCGGACTCCCGGGCATTGTCTTGGCGGTTACTTAGTTATGCTCCATATCTCGTTCCCAATCTTCGGCCCGGGATTTGATATAGGCAACAAGGTCTCGCATAAGATGTGAATCAACCTCAAGGGGCCGCCCCATATTACCGTACTCGAGCCAGTAATTTACCACTTCCTCCAGGGTGTCAAAGGTCTCGCCCCGGACGGTGAACTCCGTTTTGCCGGCAACCTCTTCCAGGCCCGCGCCGCCGGGGTGACATGAGTTACAGGCTATTACCCCGCCGGACAAGTGGGGATCTTTGAACAGGTCTCTGCCTCTTTCCATGGGATGATCCGCCCAGGCCAGGGAAAAACTCAAGACAAGTATCGCCAGCGCCGGGAACAAAAGTTTTGCGTTTTTCATTGATATCACCTCCTTTTTTGGGGCTGATTCAAGTGATCGCTCGTTTGTTGACCCAAACAGTTGCGGTCAGTGGGGTGGCCTTTACTAATGGTCGTGCCTGCGATTGCCGGCATAAAACAAATAAAAACTTTTTTACAGTCTCATGCCGGAGAACATGGAAAGTCAAGTTAAAATTGTCCCCACAGCTTCGCCAGACAAAATGGCCGGGGGAGATGGGGCGTTTGCCGTCGATTTCGCCGATATTGTGCAGGAAACTGTCCAGCAGGCAGGGGCGGTGGGCGCTGGCGACGAGCCCAATATACCTTGGTGCGGACCACCATCGATACGACCGATCAGATTGGGACCGGTGGGAAGGTAGGCGGGTATACCTGTGATCACTTGCCAAGAGCTGCATGTGGCTATTACAATAAATTTTATGATCACTCGATTATTGCCATGGAAACTTCTGGTCAAGTGGGCCGCCCGGCGCTACGGCTTCATCGACCCCTTGGATATCATCGCCAGGGCGCGCAGTTTCGCCCAGCCCTCCGAGGTGCAGGAGCCCATCGAGTTGCTCCGGGCCGGCATTATCTTTCATGCCCGGGGGCTGATCAACGCCCGGGCGATTCAGTACAACCTGGACTGGGTATGGCCGTACTGGGCGGAAAGGCAGTTCAATCCCGATGATCTGTCCTTTATTCCCCGGGCGTTTTCCTTCTCCCACGTCAATTTAACCCACCGCAACTGGACCGCCGTGGGGCTGCCGGATGTTCCGGCCTATCCCATTGTCGATCCCCAGGGGATGTTTACCCCCCTCTACGACGGCTGGTCCATCGACTGCTGGATCATCGACGAGCACGGCAACGGCTTCTTCCCCTCCCGCCAGGCCGATGCCGAGCAGTTTCTGACCGGAGACCCGCAGCTCACCGTCCGGACCCGCCTTGCCGAAGACGGCTTCCGGCTCGACTCGTCGGCGTCCATGCGGTGTGAGGACGGCAAATACTATGCCTGCCTGGAGGTCGAGGCGGAAGCGGCCACCAACGCCTGGCTGGTGGTGGCCGTGCGGCCGTATAATCCGGAAGGGGTGCAGTTCATTGAAAATATCAAGTTTGTGAAAAGCCTGGCGCCGGGCTGGCTGGTAAACCGGCGGACCCAGATCTATCTTGACCGGGAGCCGGAAAAAGTCCTTTTTTCAAAATATCACGAAGGCGACGTGATCGATAAATGGGACCAGCCGGAAGATGACTTGCAAGTCCACTGCGGTGTCGGCCTGGCCCCCTCCGCCGCTTTTTTCCCCATCTCCGGGGGCAGCGGCAAAATACGTATTTTGACCGATCTGGCCCGGGGAATACCTGCCGGTTGTCCCGTCCCCCAATCGTCGGTGAATTCATGGGAGCATTACCTGCAAGGCGCCGCCCGGCTGCGGGGGGTGGACGGCCGCACCCGGAGGCTTTACGACATTGCCCTGAAGACCCTTTTACTGCTGTCGGCCGGGGAAGTGGTGCCCGGACCCTACACCTATTTCCGCTTCTGGTTCCGGGATGCCTGCCTGATGATCAACAGTCTGCTGGCGGTCAACCTGGTAGACCGGGCTCACCAGCGCCTGGACGCCTTTCCCGGACGCCAGAAATTCAGCGGCTATTTCCAGAGCCAGCAGGGGGAATGGGATTCCAACGGCCAGGTGCTCTGGATCATGGAACGCTATCTCGACCTCAGCGGCCGCAGCCCTTCAACCGAGTGGCTGAAGGCCATTGACAAAGGGGCCAGGTGGATCGAGAACAAACGGGTGCGCCGGAAGAAAGGACTGCCCCACGAAGGGCTGCTGCCAGCGGGGTTTTCCGCCGAGCATCTGGGGCCCAACGACTATTATTACTGGGATGACTTCTGGGGCCTGGCCGGCCTGCAGGCCGCGGCCAGAATCATGGGCCGTTACGGCCCGGCGGCCCAGGCCGATCGGTTCAGCCGGCACGCCAGGGACTTCGAGCAGGTGATTGTCGCCACCATCGACAACATCCCGGCCGCCCGGAGCCAGGGCTGTATCCCCGCGTCCCCTTATCGCCGGATGGATGCCGGCGCGGTGGGCTCGCTGGTGGCGGACTACCCGCTGCAGCTGCTGCCGTCCGACGATGAGCGGATCACCAGCACCGTCGAGTACCTTATGAACCATTGCTTCCACCGGGGGGCGTTTTTCCAGGATATGATCCATTCTGGCATCAACGCCTATCTCACCCTGGATATCGCCCAGAGCCTGTTGCGTCGTGGTGACCCGCGCTACCGCCGGCTGCTGGAAACGGTCATGGAGCTGGCCTCGCCCACGGGCCAGTGGCCCGAGGCCATCCATCCCTTCACCGGCGGCGGCTGCATGGGCGACGGCCAGCACGGCTGGGCCGCCTCGGAGTTTCTGATGATAATCCGCAACCTCTTCGTCCGGGAGGAACCGGGGAAACTGATCATCGGCTCCGGGATCTTTCCCGAGTGGCTGGAAAACCCCGAAGGGGTCTTCTTCGGGCCCACGCCCACGGTGTTCGGCCCGGTATCGGTGACCATCAACAAAACCGCCGCCGGGATTGCCGTCATTATTGACAATACCTGGAGAGCCGCTCCCCCCCGGATAGAGGTCCGGATTCCCGGCCGCTCTCCCGGTGTTTTTGCCGATACTTCCCCGGCCCGGCTGGAACTGGAGATTTGAGCGCCATGAACATCTGCATGTTTACCAATACTTATTTACCCCATGTGGGTGGGGTTGCCAGGTCGGTCTCCTGCTTTGAACAG
This sequence comes from Desulfobulbaceae bacterium, assembly GCA_003557565.1. Lineage (GTDB taxonomy): Bacteria > Desulfobacterota > Desulfobulbia > Desulfobulbales > Desulfurivibrionaceae > Desulfurivibrio. The sequence goes on along the minus strand of PWOG01000274.1, from coordinate 6,317 downwards.
GACCTGCGCCGGCTGGGCCATCGGGTGCTGGTCATCGCCCCGACTTTTCACGGGGAACCCGAGGATGAAGATCCAGCTCGGGTTCTCCGGGTTCCGGCTATCCGGAATTTCAACGGCAGTGATTTTTCCGCCTCGATTCCGGCCCCTTTGCAGATCCATAAAAGGGTCGATGAGTTCGCCCCCGATATCATTCACAGCCATCACCCCTATCTGCTGGGTGATGCCGCCATACGGGCGGGCCGGAGTCGCAATCTGCCCGTCATTTTTACCCATCATACGCGCTATGAAGAATATACCCATTATGTACTGTCATCTAAAACCATGCAAAAATTCGTGATCAACTTGGCCACGGCCTATGCCAATGGCTGTACCTGGGTCATCGCCCCCAGCGGCAGTATCGCCGAACTGATCAAGGAAAGGGGGGTAACCGCACCGGTGGAGGTAATACCCACCGGGGTGGACTGTCAGCGGTTTCAACAGGGTGATGGAGGGCGTTTTCGGCAAAAAGCGGGGATTGCCGGTAATGTTGAGCTCATCGGCCACGTGGGGCGGCTGGCCCCGGAAAAGAACCTGGATTTTTTGGCTGCCGCAGTCAAGAGTTATCTTCGGCAAAACACCCGGGCAAAATTTTTGGTGGTGGGCGACGGCCCCAGCGCCCCGGAGCTTAAGGCGTCGTTTGCCCGGGATGACCTGGCCGACCGGCTGATCATGGCCGGCAAAAAAACCGGCGATGACTTGGTCGACGCCTACTGCGCCATGGATATCTTTGTCTTTTCGTCGCATTCGGAAACCCAGGGGCTGGTGGTGGCCGAGGCCATGGCCGCTGGCTGCCCGGTAATCGCGCTCGATGCTTCCGGCGTTAGAGAAGTAGTAAAAGACCACCACAACGGCCGGCTGCTGCCGGCTGTCGCTGGTACCGAGGAGTTTGCCAAAGCCCTGTGGGGCTGTTTCGCCGACGGTGAACTCGCTGCCCGGTGGCGCCAGAACGCCCAGACCACGGCCCGGGAGTTTGATCGGCTGAAAATGGCCCAAAAAATACTGGATCTTTATCAGCGCGCCCGGCAAAATCAGCTGGATACCGCCCAGGAATATCACCGCTTCTTCGAGCGCTGGGAACATCTCCTGGCCGGGGTCAAGAACGAATGGGACATGCTTTCCAGCAAGGTCGGCGCCATCGCGGATACTTTTGGCACCGATGAACACGACCACCGGCAATAATGACCTTCTTCCCCCCTGCTGCTGGTCCGATGAGATGAGCGGCAAGCGATCACAGGGCACCGCCGAAAGCGGCTATCGGGCCGGCTCACGTATTATGTACGCTTCTTGGGGCGGCTGAACAGGAGTAAGTCATGACCGATGTATTCCGCTGGCGTCTGTTGCCAGGCTTTGCCGCAGGCGCTGTGCTGTTGCTGATGGTGCTTCTGGTGTATTTTGGTGAGCCGGCGGAATGGGTGGAGTTTTTCGTGGACCGGCAGGTCCGGCCGTGGCTGTTTATCGTTTTGATGCTGTTGCTGCCGCTGGCCGGTTTTCCCCTGACGGTATTTTTGCTGGCGGCGGGCATCAAGTTTGGAGTCCTGGAAGGGTTAGCCATAACCGCCGGGGTCATCGGGGTGCATCTGGTCATTACTTACCTGCTGACCCATTCGCTGCTGCGTCCTTATATCTGGAAACTGCTGGCCCGGACCCGTTACGATTTGCCGGAGATCAGCGCCCGGCACCGGCTGGTTTTTTCCCTGGTCTTCATGGCGGTGCCGGTGTTGCCTTACGCGGTAAAGAACTTTTCCCTGGCCCTGCTCAATGTCCCGCTGCACATTTATCTGCCCGTGGCCTGGGGGGTCAACCTGCTTCTTGCCATCCCCTTTATCGGCATCGGCTACTCGGTTATCGCCAATCCCGCTCTGGTATGGGTATTCATTGTCCTGCTGGGCGGCAGCTACTTTCTCGTCGCCAAACTGTGGCAAAAATACGGGGGCAAAAAGGACTCTCCGGCATTGGGGCGGGATGATGAGCAGGGGCCTTGTGATCACTGACCTGGGCGGGAGCCGGTCTTACAGAAAAGTTGACCACCGGATGGACCGCCGGGACTACGCCATGCAGTTGCCGTTGTTGGCCGGCAGGTACTGACCGGTGTCGAATTTGTTTTGACACTCCGGTCGGCGGTCATTATTGTCTGCTGTCGCTGAAAGCGACAATGCCGGTGGATAATGGTGGGCAATCCATGCGTTAACCACGATCGTTCCGGCGACATTGCCGACCATGATAACCATGCCGGGACGGTGAAGACAAGGTGTTTTACGGACTGCAATTAATTTCCGTACCTGCCGGTAACCAACCGTTACAAGAGCAAAAATGAGGGGAACTGGCAAGTGCTGACCATTGAAGGCCTTCGGGTACAGAATGTCACCCTGGATCTGGAGATCAGGCCCGGTGAAATCGTCTGTCTTGCCGGGCCGTCGGGAAGCGGCAAGTCTTTGTTGCTGCGGGCGGTGGCCGACCTGATCCCGCATCAGGGGCGGGTTTTGCTCAACGGCGAGGATTGCGCCGGGATGCCGGCCCACATCTGGCGCCGCCGGGTGAGCTTGCTGCCGGCGGAATCCCGGTGGTGGGCCGACCTGGTGGGGGAGCATTTCCCGCAGCCGGTGTCGGAAGAAATGGCCGCCCTGGGGTTCGGCCCGGAAGTGATGCAGTGGCAGGTTGCCCGCTGTTCCACCGGTGAGCGTCAGCGGCTGGCGATTCTGCGCCTGCTGGCCCAGGCTCCAAGTGCCCTGTTGCTGGATGAACCCACCGCCAGCCTGGACCATGAGAGTATCGGCCGGGTGGAGGAGATGATCGACCGTTATCGCCGGCTCCACCGGGCCCCGGTGTTGTGGGTCAGCCATGACCCCGATCAGATGCGACGGGTCGCCGATCGCCGGCTGGAGATCAACGGCGGGCGGGTGGAGGAGGTGCGCCGATGAATCTCATCGTGCTTGACTATACCGATCTGCTCATCGCCGCCGGCCTGATCGTGGCCCTGGCGTTGTTGTCGCTGCTGATGAGGCTGCGGGTGGAGCGCCAATTGTTGATCGCCGCAGGGCGCACCACCGTGCAGTTGCTGCTGGTGGGGCTGGTCCTGCGGGCCCTGTTCGCCCATGTCACCCTGGCATGGGTAAGCCTGATGGCCCTGGTGATGCTGCTGGTCGCCGGCTACGAGGTGATGGCCAGGCAGAAAAGGCCCTTTAAAGGAGCTTGGGGGTATGCCCTGGGCACCGGGGCCATGTTTGTCTCATCTTTTGCCACCACGGTCTTCGCCCTGCTGGTGATCATCGGCAACGATCCCTGGTATTACCCCCAGTATGCCATTCCCCTGCTGGGGATGATGCTGGGCAACACCATGACCGGGGTAGCCCTGTCCCTGGACCGCCTGACCGATTTTGCCTGGCAGCAGCAGGCGGTGATCGAGACCCGCCTGGCCCTGGGCCAGGAATGGCGGGTGGCCATGCGGGACAGTATCCGGGAGAGTGTGCGTATCGGTCTGATTCCCATCATCAACGCCATGGCCGCGGCCGGGGTGGTCAGCCTGCCGGGGATGATGACCGGCCAGATTCTCTCCGGCACTCCGCCCATGGAGGCGGTGAAATATCAGATCCTGATCATGTTCATGATCACCGCCGGCACCGGGTTTGCCATTTTGCTCGCCACCTGGCTGGGCGGCCGGCGGCTGTTCGATGACCGCCAGCGGCTGCGCCTGGATCGTCTGAAGTGAGGCTGCGGCTGCCGGATAACCGGTCACAGGGTATTCCGGGTGTAACGATACTCCAACGGGGGCTGCGGGCGGCCTAAAGGCGCAGTTGCCTGATCCGGCGCTGCAACTCGCGCAGGGTTTCGGCATCGGGAGCGGGTTCATAACGATACTGCTGGTAAAGTCGGGCGATCCGGGTGATCTCGTCCGCCAGTTCCGGGCGGGCATGGGCTGTCCGGCGGGCATAGGCGCTGGGAGTTTCGCCGGTCATGGGCGGCAAACCATGGCCGGCCAGTTTTCCGGCCAGTCGTTGCCAGGCCCGGGCGGCCGGATCGGCGGAACGCGGAGCACCGCCGCTGATGGTGATCCACGCCAGCAGGACCGAGACCAGCACCATGGCGATGCCCAGGGCGAAGACGGCATGTTGCCAGCTGATCAGGCCCAGCCGCTTCAGCCACTGCTTTTGGGTATCCGGGTCGTAACCGAGCATCCACCGATGCCAGGTCATGTTCACGGCGTCCCAGCGCATCTGCAGAGCCCGGAGCCAGGAAGACTCCGCTTGTCTCCGGCGGGTCATGGTTTCGGGGTCCGACACCGAGCCGTCCAGGCCCGAATCCAGTCGGTCGGGGGCGGCCAGCGCCGTGGGGTCGACCCGGACCCAGCCCTGATCCTCCAGCCAGACTTCGTTCCAGGCGTGGGCATCGGACTGACGGACGATCAGGTAATCGCCGACCCGGTTCATCTCTCCCCCCAGGTAGCCGGTAACCACGCGAGCGGGCACTCCCGCCGCCCGCATCATCACGGCAAACGCCCCGGCGTAGTGCTCGCAGAAGCCCTGGCGGTGTTCAAAAAGAAACTCATCCACCATGTCGGTATGCATGACCGGTGGGCTTAAGGTGTAACCGAAGTCCTGCCCGCGGAAATGGTCGATGGCCTGATCCAGCAGGTCCCCGGGTTCTTCGCTCAGTTCCCGCCACTGCTCAACCATGGCCCGGGCACGCGGGTGAACGCCTTCGGGGAGGTGGAGGTTGGCGGACCTCTGGGCTCGGGTCAGGCGGTCGCCCAGGCGGTAATCCAAGGTGCTTTCCACCTGGTAGCGCAGCCGGCTGCGGACGCGACGATCCAGTTCCCATTGCCGGGCGCCGAGTAGCCGGGCGTTGTCCATCCCCATGTCCATGGGGACATCCAGGCCCAGCAGCCATTTCCGGTCATGGGCCTCAAGGGTGATGGTCTGCCGGCGGGATTCGGCGCCCGGGGCTGGGGACACGGGTTCGGGTGCCGGGTGCAGATCCCGGTCGCCGCGCCAGCGACGGCCGTCATAGGCCTCGAAGACTGGCCCCCGCCAGTAACGCTGCTCCCCGGGGGGCGGGGTCCCGGCCATCTCGACGCGCATGGCCACGGCGTCGGAGCGGGCCAGATTGCCGATACTGCCGGGTTCCATGTGATCGCTGAGGCCGGTGATGGCCGCCGGGCCATCATCGGGCATCGACCACAGGGGAGAATCCAGCCGGGGAAAGAGAAAAAACAGCAGGGCCATGACGGGCAGGGCCTGCAGCATGATGACCCCGGCCTGGCGCAGGTGGGTCAGGGGCCGGGGAGGCGGACTTTCCCGGGTGACCCCCATCAGGCAAACGATCAGGCCCAGGGTACACAAACCCAGATAGAAGAGCATGAGCAGTTCCTGGGAGCGCAGAAATTGCGTGGCGACCAGGAAAAATCCCAGCCCCACCAGCAGCACCGCATCCCGCCGGTGGCGCAGTTCCAGCAGCTTGAGAACCGTCATGGCGATCAGCATGGCGGTGCCGGCTTCCTGGCCCAGCAGCTCGCCGTAGCTCAGGTAAACGCCGCCGACGGCGGTCAGGGTCAGGGCAAAGCTCAGGCTGCGCGGTGGCAACCGGAGCCAGCGTCGGTTGGCAAACCAGCACCAGGCACCGCCGGCCAGCCCACCCAGGGTGATCCACCAGGGCAGATGGGGGGCATGGGCGGCCAGAACCAGGGCCAGGGTGCCCAGTAGCCAGGCCTGGACCTGGCGGGGCAGGGGCGTGGCAGGAGGGGGCCGGACGGTCATGATCCCTCCCCGGTTCGCCCATACAGGGCCAGGGCCCGCAGGCAGGCATGGCGGTGGGCTCGGCCGCGGCCCGGGGGGATGCGGACCCGGCCCAGGCGTAAACCGTAGGCTGCTCCGGCCTGGTCCAGATCCAATATCCACCGGCACAGCCGGGACAGGCGTGCTTCCAGGTCCAGCCGGCCGGCCAGCCGGTCGCCGTCCAGCCAGCGCGGTGAACCGGCGGCTCCGGTGAACTGCTTGGTGTGCAGGTTGATCTCGCCCCGGGCCAGGCGCTTCCAGGCGATATGTCCCTTGGGGTCCCCGGGCTGATAGCGGCGTAAGCCGCGAAAATCGTCGTCGCCATCGCCGTGGTGTTGATTTCCCGTCCGGCCATGGTCGCCCGGGGGCGGGGGAGGGACCGGGCCCAGCTCCGGGGCCGGGTAAACCAGGGCCCGCTGGCGCGGCTCCGGCAGCGCCCAAGCCACGAAGAGGCCGGTGGGGAAACGGGTCTGCAGGCGGAAACCGGGCATGGCCTGCCAGCCTCGGCGC
>PWOG01000172.1 GCA_003557565.1 Desulfobulbaceae bacterium | reverse complement strand
GCAAACCCGAATAAGATGGTCTTGTAGATAAGATCGTCGATGACTTTAAGCGCTGGCAGGGAGGCGAAAATGCCAGTGCCTTCGGCGGCGCCGCTGTTTTTAACATTGCGGGACTTGGTCAGATACAGCAATGCCAGGCCGAAGGCGATGGCGAAGCCGGCGTAGCCAATAAAGCTGGCGATCACGTGGGCGATCAGCCAGTTGCTCTGCAGCGCCGGCATCAGGGGGGTCAGCTGCTGGTCCCATTGGGGCCAGTATTCGGCAAAGGCCTGGGCCAGGAAGGCAAAGGGCATGATAAAGGCGCCCAGGGCCTGGTTTTTGTAGAGGTATTCAATGACCAGGTAGGTCAGGGCGATACACCAGGCGAAGAAGACCAGGGATTCGTACATGTTGGAAAAGGGTGCGTAATACCCGAAATCCAACTGGTATGCCTCATACCATCGAATAATAATCCCCAGGGTGTTGAGCAGCAGGCCGCCCATGGTGATCAGGGTCGCGGTCAGCCCCAGGGTTTTGTTGGTGGTCCCGTAAATCAGGATCGCCACATACAAAAGTGCCGAGGCCAGGTAAGCAAAAGTTGTGAGATTAAGCAGTTGGGCGCTTTCCATGGTCCGTCCTCTTTAATTAATGGCTTGGTCCTGGCGCAGTCGCTCGGCCAAGTCCGCAAAACGTTTGTCGAAAGATTCCTTGTTACGGTTACTGCCGCCGCACAGCAGCAGGCTGGTGCCGCCTTTGCCGTTGGGCCTGAGATAGGCCCATACCCGGCGGTGGGTGATCATGAACACTGAAAACATGCCCAGGGTCATCACCGCAAAGCCCAGGTAAACAATCCACACTCCGGGATCGTTGGCCACCTGGAGGCCGGTGGCGTAACGCTGGCGGATGGAAAAACTGTAATCATTGTCCGGCCGTTGCACGGTTACGGTCTGCTTGTCCTGGAGCTTGAAAACCGAAGGTTCGGCGCCGGGTTCGGAAAACCAGATCTCGTATTCATGGACCCGACCAGTGCGGTCGGTCATGGTGTTCATGACCCCGAAGGTTACCCCTTCGTTCTGCCAGTTGACCTGGCGTCCGGGGGGCACCAGGGCCGTGCGTCGCTGGCCGGTTTCCTTGTTTTCCACTTCGATCAAGTACTGGGACATGGGCTCGTAACTGGACTGGTAAAAAGTCAGCCCCCGGTGTTTCAGAGGCTCGTTGACCCGGATCGAAGTGCGCCAGGGGCCGTCGAGCTCGGGATCGCGGATCACCAGGTCGGAGCGGTATTCCCGGACCATGCCTATGGGGTAATATTTGATGTCGAAATTTTCCAGGTGCATTTCAAAGTCCAGGGGGATCGGTTCCTGGGTTGCTCGGTCAAAAACGTGCCCCACCGTTTCCCCCTCGGGGAACATGATGCTGGCCTTGTAGCCGAACACCGCCCCCACCAGGGCCCCGATGAAAATTACCAGGATGCCGATATGGGTAATGTAGGCCCCCAGTCGTGACCAGGCCCCTTTTTGGGAAAACAGCAGGATTCCGTCACCACTTTCGCGGCTTTCAGCTTTCCAGCCGCTGGCCGCCAGCAGGTTCTTGACCTTTTCGGCGGAGGCGGCGGGGCTGTCTTCCCCCACGTTCATCTCTGCCTTGAGCGGCATCTTTTGCAGGCGCTCGGGGTTGGTGTTCAGGTTGTCCAGTACCACCATCCGCCAGGCATTGGGCAGGCGGTCGATGCTGCAGACAATCAGGTTGACGGAAAAGACGATCAGCAGGGTGATGAACCACCAGGAACCGTACATGTTGGTTAAATCCAGCACCTGGAAGAGGCGGGCCATCTCCGAACCGTATTCCTGGACGTAGTATTCGTAAGGCCGACCCTGCTGGACGATGGTTCCGAAGATGGAAGTGCCGGCAAGAATGAAAATGACCACGATGGCCAGTTTTACGGAGGCGAAAAAACGCCAGACTTGATTCTGTTCTTTTGTCATGGGAACCTGTCGGGAGTGGATGGATATGGATTGTGGTGCAGGAAGCGTGGCTCCGATATTAAGTTAAGCAGGAAAGCGGAGTCGGTCGTGGTGATCGGCTGATACCTCTAGCCCGACTGCTACGCAGGCTATTTACAATATTTTCTTCTCCGGTGTCAACAGGAAAAGACGATAGTGGTAGTTCCCGCTGTCGGCCATATTGCTGGCTGCCATATTTTCGATGCATGCCGTTTATTTTTTTGTCGACAAAATACTTGTCAAAATATGACGAAAGAGGTATAGGTTCGGGTCTTGTTCACCGTGGCGGTGACCGTGGCCTGGCCCCACCAGGCCTTCGTAGTCAGTCTTGTTAATTATCGTTTTTTCTATGATAGCGGGAGTTTTAGATATGTCCAAGGTATGTACTGTTTGCGGTAAAAAACCTGAAGTCGGCAATAACGTCAGCCACGCCCACAATAAAACCCGGCGTCGCTGGCTGCCCAATCTGCAAAGTGTTCGAGTGGCGGTTCCCGGTGGCAATACCCGTCGCACCAGGGTGTGCACCCGGTGCCTGCGCTCCGGCGCCGTCTCCAAATAGTTAACCGTTTTGCAGCACGCATCAAGCGGCGCAGAAATCGGCTTTTGCAGCCGGTGTCTGCGCCGGATTGCTTAACCGCAGCAAACCAGTGCACCACATCTGGAGGCGATTGAGACGTCTCACGTACTGATGTGCGCATCGCATTTTCAATCGCCACGACCCGTGGCGCCCTGTGCATGCTTGTCTTTGCCCTCCGCGATCAACCTGCCTTATACCCGTCGCAACTGCCACGGTTTTGACCATTAACCGGTTCTCCTCTCCCTCCCGCTCGTAAGCTTCCAGTATGGCAGGCTTCACATCATGATGTGTGGTAAACGAGCAACCGTTACTTATGTTGTGGCATGGCGACGGTTGGTTTGCTGAGTCCAGTACAAAAAACATCAGTTTATCTTGCAATATTCCGTGCCGTTTGCTGGTTGTTTATTTGCGCTGGGCTTCGGTAATTCCGTTTACTTGGCGGATGTGCTGGAGGATGCGGTTTAAGTGATCGATCCCGGAGACTTCCAGAATCATGTTGAAGCTGGCCTGGCCGTCGCTGGTGTTTACCTCCAGGTTGGCAATATTGGCGTCGTCGTTGCTGATGGTACTGGAAAGATCGGCCAGCAGGCCTTTGCGGTTATTGCCCGCGGCCTGGATGGAGACTCTGAACGGGGTTTTAGCCGTACCGCTCCAGCTGACCGCGACCCTTCGGTCGGCATCGTTGCCGAGCAGGTTGGGGCAGTTGCTCTTGTGCACGGTGATACCACGTCCGGTGGTTATAAAGCCGATGATCCCATCGCCGGGCACCGGGCGGCAGCAGTTGGCCAGTTTGGTGGGAATCCCCGTGGTCCCTTCCACGGTGACCGCTTCCTCCCCGGGTTTGGCCTGCTTCCTCTCTTCCCGTTTTTTTACCTTTTCCAGCAGGACCGATTCGTCCTCCAGCTCCTGGCGGCGTAATTCCTGGGGTTGCAGGATGCTGGTGATGGCGGCGATGGTTATCTT
>PWOG01000228.1 GCA_003557565.1 Desulfobulbaceae bacterium | reverse complement strand
TGCTTCTGGCGGGACTTGCGGCCGGTTTGTGCCTCGCCGGGGCGGCGGCGGTCATGGCGGCGGAATCCGGATCCCAAAAACTGCTTGCAACAGGGGTTGAGGCGGAGCCCGACGCGGCAGCGGATGCCAGGGAGGCCGCCGAAGCCGCCCGCGAGCTGGACATTTCCCGTTACCTGCCGCGCTCGGCGGCGGACCGGTTCCCCCGGGCCGACGAGCAGGGCCGCCTGGAACTGACGGTGGAAGAGGCGGTGGTCATGGCCCTGGCCAACAACCGGGCCCTGGGGATTCAGCTTCATCAGCCGCTGGTGGCCGGGACTTTCGCCGAACAGGAAAGGGCCGTCTTTGACCCCTCCCTTTTTGCCGAAGCCAGCGCCAGGCGGGAAAAGATCCCCCGGGGAGACGATTACCGGCGCAGCGAGACCGAGGATTACCGCCTGGGACTGGAACAGGAACTGACCACCGGCACCTCCCTGGAACTGGCCCTGGAGCAGCAGCGTACCGATGCCGAGAGCAGGGTTATCGATCCCGCCGCCGACGAGCCCGCTGTCACCGCGGCCCCCCGGCATAGGGCGGCGGCCACCTTGAGCCTGACCCAGGCCCTGCTGCGGGGCGGCAGCCGGGAGGCCAACCTGGCCGGGGTGCGCCGGGCCGACCTGGATGTGCTGGCCTCTTTACATGAACTGCGCGGTTTTACCATGGAGCTGGTGGCGGAGGTGGAAAGGGCCTACTGGGATCTGGTGCTGGCCGAAAGCCATATCGCCATCTACCGGGAATCCCTGGAGGTGGCCAAATCCCAGCTCCAGGACGTCCGCCGCCGGATTGAAGTGGGTACGGTGGCCGACGTGGAGAAGGCGGCGGCCGAGGCGGAACTGGCCTTCCGCCGCCAGGGCCTGATTGACGGGGAAAGCCGCCGGGACCAGGCACGGCTGGAATTGCTGAATCTTGTCAACCCCGACCCCCGGGTGGCCGATGCGGCCTCGCCGGAGGGGATCCGGCGTTATGACCACCGGGCGGCAAAGAGCCATATCTGGGCCCTGCACCCGGTGCCCCGGCAGGAGCCCTATATTCCCGAGGTCGAGCCCGACCCGGTGGGAGAACACGTGGCCCTGAGCCGGCAAATGCGGCCCGACCTTGACGAGGCCCGGCTGCGACTGGAGCAGGGCAAGCTGGAGGTGATCCAGACCAGAAACGGCCTGCTGCCCCGCCTCGATCTCTTTATTACCTTGGGCAAGACCGGCTATGCCGACAGCTTCGGCCGGTCATTCAGAGAAATCACCGAGGATTCGACCTATGCCGGCTCCATGGGCCTGCGTTTTTCCCTGCCCCTGGGCAACCGGGATGCCGGTGCGGTGGACGCCCGGGCCCGGGTTGAGCGGGCCCGGGCGGAGGGGAGCCTGGAAAACCTGACCCAGCTGGCCGAACTCGATGTCCGCCGGGCCCATCTTGAGGCCCACCGGGCCCGGAACCAGATTGAGGCCTCCGCCGAGAGCCGTCGCCTGCAGGAAGAGGTGCTAAGGGTGGAAGAGGTCAGGTTCGAGGTGGGCCGCAGTACCGCCCTCAACGTGGCCCAGGCCCAGCGCGATCTGTTGGAAAGTCAGCTGGCCGAGGTGGACGCCAGGATCGCCTACCGGCTGGCCCTGACCGAACTTTATCGCCTGGACGGCTCTCTTCTGGCCCGGCGTAGTATTGCCGCCCGTTAACTCCGGCCTGATCGTCCCCCTTTAACCGCTCCCCGCCGTTTACTCACCCCCGCAGCCGCATTAAAAAGTTTGTAAGCGATCACAGGGCACCGCATCTTGCGGCGATCGGGCCGGCTCACGTACTGATGTACGCTTCGCCGTCCCGCTCACCACAACCTGCGGCACCCTGTGACCGCTTACCATTTTGCCCCCGTGATCACTTACAAAAGTTTGCCTGGTGCCGGATGCCAGGTGGCGTTTAGCTCTTGACTGATCCACCTCGCCGTGTTATTAAACTGTTTCGTTAAATGATTTAATGCTTAATTATACGCGGAGTGATTTCCAATGAAAAATATCAAGGAGAAAAAAAGTCGCCGGATTATTCAGTACCTTATGGCACCCCTGGTGCCCCTGGTGATCATCGGCGGAGCTTACCAGCCTTATCTGGGCTACCTGGCCCTGGCGATGATGATCACCATGATGGTTATGGTCTTTTTCTGGGGCCGGCTTTACTGCGGCTGGATCTGCGCCATGGGCGCCTTTCATGAGCGGGTGCTGGCCAAAATCAGCCTCAAGCGAGAAATGCCGGAGCTGTTTAAAAACACCTGGTTTCGCTGGCTCTTTTTCGTGTTGCTCATGGGGCTGATGACCAGCCGGCTGATCGCCTCCGGGGGGGATCCGGCCAAGGTGGGGGCGGTTTTTGTCATGATGTGGACGGTGTCCACCACTATAGCTGTGGCCTTCGGGCTCTACTTCAAGCCCCGCTCCTGGTGCAACTTTTGCCCCATGGCCTCGATGCAGGGGGTGCTGGCCCCCAATACTTATCTGCTTAAGGTCAGCGACGACTGCAAGCAGTGCGGGCTCTGCCGGAAGGTCTGCCCCATTCAGACTTATCCCGGAGCCTACAAGGAGCAGGGTACAGTTCCCAGCCTGGAATGCATGCGCTGCGAAAACTGCGTGGTCAACTGCCCGAAAAAGGCCCTGTCCCTTTAACCGTTAACCGATCCGCCGGCTCATTGCTGAATACCGGGACATAGTGCCAGAAAGCTTTATTTGTAATATGTCCACCTTGTGGGGAAGCTTACGTCCCCACCAACCCTATTTCAGCCTTTTTGAATAGAAGGGCCAAAAAATAAAGAATATTATCACAGTACCAACAGTAAAATGTAGGTAAAAAAACAACTCGATTCTTTCTTCTAACCCCAACAATATCAGCAATATACTAAAAATAATTGCGATAGATATTACTGTGCCACAGCAGGCTATTATAATTTTTATCTTTCTCCACATGACTGATCCTGGAATAAGAAGAAATATCTAATTACCGCAACATCCTGTTTTTGTCTTAGATATTATAGTATCAGAGCAAAAGACCCAAGCTGTGCCTATTCCGTATATGCCTACGTCTATGGAAGCAGATGGACCACCGCTGTCACCCTCGACATTTGCCGAACGGTATAAAAACGTAGTTTCGTGCTTCAAGTAATATCGAGTGCTAGGACATCCAGATCTAGAGGGCACACCTCCAGCCGTAATTCCAGCAGAAAGAGTGCCACTAAGTCCAATACCAACCCCGCCACAAACGGTTAAAACCTTAACATTGTACTTGGCCCCATTCTCGCAGCAAGTAGAACTGCTAAAAGATGTTTCCGCCCCACCTCCGAAGAAAGCTCCACCCCCAATTCCTGCTAACCCCTTTGGATCAATCCAATTAACCGGATTATTTAGGACATAAGCATACAGATTTGGCCCATCCCCCTCAAACCCGATGGGGTCTTTGGAGATAAATCTTCCCGCCATCGCATCATAATACCTGGCGCGGTAATAGTACAGTCCGGTTTCGCGGT
>PWOG01000312.1 GCA_003557565.1 Desulfobulbaceae bacterium | reverse complement strand
GGTAGGTTTTACGGGCAAGTGTTTCGTCCATAAAAGAGAAATTTATTACATAACGCTATTAACTATTGTAATATAATGAGTTAAGGTATATATATCAATATTATATGGGTAATGTCAGGGATAGGGGGTGAGTCCGAAGGCTCCTAATATTCTTAACTATAAAGGAATAGATATTTAAAAACCTTGCCTTTCTTTTTAGAAAAGACCATATTCTTAATTAACAATTACGTTATACGCAATTCCTTTTATCTTTTGAAACGATTAAATACACCCTTCTTCATACTATTGTTTTCCTCATTGTTATTGGCAGCTTGTCAGGATCAGTCTGTTCAAAATGATCAATTTCAATCCCCCCCCCTACAAAATAGTTTAACAAGCAGTAGTTCTGATTATAATTGGACAGAAAGAGTTCAAGAAGGGAGAATATTGGCGGATAAAGAAATGAATGGTTATTCAAGATGGGACTCCCCATGGTGGGATTTGGATTATTATTCATTAAGTGACTCTATAAAAGCTGTAAAGGGACATGTTTTAATAGGATTCAAGAACCCTGAAGACGTTAGTGGAGTGGATTTGGCAGGTAGAGTTGTTACTAAAAAGAACAACATAGAACTGGCTAAGAATGACTTAAAGGAATTGGGAGTTACAAAAATCGAAAAAATTGAGATGATTCCGGCAATTTCTGCAGTAATTGAGGTCAGTCCGGAATTAATTGAACAAATCCGCAACCATCCACTTGTTGATTATATAGAGCCGGATGGAAATGCCAGACCATTGGGTACTTATGTACAAAAAATATTTGATGAAGAATTCCTCAGCCAGGTAATTCCATGGAATGTAACAAGAGTTCAGGCTCCGGAAGTTTGGAATAGAACAACCGGAAACGGTGTGGTCGTACACATTATTGATACTGGTGTTACAGATGTAGAGGATTTATTTCCAATTACACGTTACTCGAATGGCGGTGGCTTTGATGATTTTTCTGATGAAAATGATGGAGACGGGCATGGGACTTTAGTAGCAGGAATTACATCGGCCCTTGATAACCATATTGATCAGGTTGGTATAGCTTTTGATGCCGATTTATGGAGCGGAAGATTTCCTGAAGATGTAAGTCAGAGAATCTCCTTTATTACTGATGCCATAGGATTTGCACGCTCCAATAATACTTTTGTTGTTAATCTTAGTTTTGCAACTGAGCAAAATAGTGCTTTAACTGACCAAATTAATGGTGCATACAACATAGATGGTTTAATTATCGTTGCCGCATCTGGTGATGCTCAAGTCTCTAACAACGTATTATATCCTGCAAGATTAAATACTGTCATAGCAGTCGCTTCAACAGCATTAAACAATACACAGTCAGCTTTCTCACCCACTGGTCCGGAAATTGAAATATCAGCACCGGGAGAAACAATTGTTTCAACGTCAAGAAATGGTGGATTATCGGATTTAATACAAGGCACTTCATTTGCAGCACCTCATGTTTCTGGAGCCGCTGCACTCTTGAAATCATACAACCCTGCGTGGACAAATGTAGAGATACGCAATATCTTAAATGAATCCGCATTGCATCTCGGCAGTTCAAATGCATTTGGAAGCGGATTGGTTCAAATACGTGAAGCCATAAGAATTCAGGTATCCATGAGCGGACCTGTTACGTACTCGAGCTCCGGTATGTATACCTGGACTACTACAGTTCAAAAAGCTGACGGACCAGAAACGTACAGCTGGCACAAAAAACCTCAGGGCTCATCAAGCTGGCAGTTAGTCGGAAACAACTCATCACTGTCACTTAATCTGACACCTTCGGATGGCAGCTTTCAACTGCGGGTTACCGTGAATGATGGATTTGACTCCAATGAAGCCTTTAAAATTGTGGACTATGTTCACGATGGAGATGATTGCCCTCCTTTTGAATTGTGCTCTTGAAATTTAATAGATTAATAAAATGAACCGATTTATTATCTCGTTGATTATAATTTTTACTTTGACCTCGTGTAGTTTATTCCAGGAAAGCGACCCTTCAGATATACATAACCTAATGTTTACCAGGCACGGGAACCACCAAGACCCATACAAAGAATATGATGCGGGTGCACCGGTGGTTTTATCTGCCGGTACATATCCATCTGAATTCAATAAACCTGCTCGTATCAACGTCTTTTCAAGTTCCGGGCAGTTCACGAGAGTTTCGCTGAATACCCTTCACAACATACCGGGTGTTCAGCTTGCCGCAATCATTGAGGACCATGACGGTTCGGCCATCATCACGGTAAAGGAAGCCGACCGGAAACACGCCATGGACCGTGACACATTCCTCTACACAACCTCTCCGCAAACCCTTCAAAAAGTCTGGGACTGGATTGATGAAATGGAGGGAGTTGAAGTGGTTAGTCAAATTATCAACTCCCCGGTGCTTGTGCTTCAAATGACTCCCACCGCTGAAATAGTGGATGCGATAAGAGGCAGTGACAACGTGGAAATCCTCGAACCCAATTCACGTGCATTTTTATTGGGAGGCAGTAAATCCAATTCATTGCATACAACTGAAATGGTTTATAAATCAGCACAAGCATCACAAACAAGAACTGAAGATCCCATATCTGTAATGGGAGTCATTTTTACCAGTACCGATGAATCTTCCCGGCAATTCTATGTACAGCCCGGCGATACGATCACGGCAAAATACAATCACCCCGACGGGAGAGTTCTTACTGCACGGACTACCATCAGATAGGGATGTGAGGGCATTATAGGCCTGGAAGCTTCTTTATGAAGAACCGGACGAGAAAAGGGAAACTCACCCCCTGTCCCCCTCTCTTCGTGTCCGTTCTACCCGCCTTTGTGGCGGCTGAACGACCACGAAAAGAGGGGGAACTCCTGAATTGGTTTACAGGCATGATATAGTTTAGGAGTCCCCCCTCTTTTCGAACGGAGTGAGAAGAGAGGGGGACAGGGGGTGAGTCCGAAGACTCGACAGACGACTGAACATTACGTGGCCTGTCTGTTACTTTCCCAAAGTCGTCAGTCGAGGGGGCTTTTCCAGTTCTTCATCCCATCCCTCATTACCGCATCCAGCTTGTCCACCGAAACGCGCTCCTGCCGCATGTCGTCGCGGTAGCGGATGGTAACGGTGTTGTCTTCAAGCCCGTCAAAATCGACGGTGATGCAGAAAGGTGTTCCGGCTTCATCGAGGCGGCGGTAGCGTTTGCCGATCGAGCCCGATTCGTCGTACTGCACGGTGTAGTCTTCTTTCAGTTCGGCTTCTATCTTCCGGGCCAATTCCTGAAGTTCGGGCTTTTTCACAAGCGGAAAGATTCCCGCTTTAACGGGCGCCAGCTTCGGGTGCATCTTCAGCACGGTTCGGGTGTCGCCGTCCACTTCTTCCTCGCGGTATGAATCACAGAGTACCATCAGCGTGCAGCGGTCGAGGCCGATGGAGGTTTCAATCACATACGGGATGTAGCGCTTCTGCTCGCGCTGATCGAAATACTCCAT
This sequence comes from Desulfobulbaceae bacterium, assembly GCA_003557565.1. Taxonomy (GTDB): domain Bacteria; phylum Desulfobacterota; class Desulfobulbia; order Desulfobulbales; family Desulfurivibrionaceae; genus Desulfurivibrio. The sequence continues at coordinate 26 of PWOG01000312.1, read as the reverse complement.
CTTTTTGCCGGAGTACTCCTGGTGGC
>PWOG01000041.1 GCA_003557565.1 Desulfobulbaceae bacterium | reverse complement strand
GAAAATCTGGTAAATTTCCTTCTGCTCGCCGTAGGTGAAAGTGTCGATGACCGGACTGAGCCCGGCCTTGCTCAGGTAAGTGGACAGCCAATTACCGGTCTGCTCCAGACGGCCGTCCTCAATGCTGACCTGGCCGGCCAGCAGTTCGATCTGGTCGCCGGGGTTGTAGCCGTAGGCCGGCAAACTGCCTTCTCCAAGTAGACTTACTTCCTTGACCGGCAGGTTGGTGATCCTGACCTGGGAGCCCAGCAGCAGCAATTTGTCCCTGCCGCTGTTATCCTCGCTTCTTGTTGCCATAACTTCTCACCTCTTGTATTGGGAGTGGGGAGCATGGACCGGGACTAACCCTGTTAGTTGTTTGCATCGCATAGCCTTAGAAGAAACCAATTACTTCAATTTCTCAACATATTTTATGGGGTAGCCGGATAGATATTTACAATTACCGATGAGCTGGCGGATTAAAGCCTGTAAGGGAAGGGTTCCGCTGGTAAAGGCCTCTTGGCCGGTGAAAGTTAAAACCACCGATGATCAGCTGGCGATTACAGGAAAAAAGTAGAGCAGGAGATGGATGCAGCCCAGGGCATAAAGGCCGGCCAGCAGGTCGTCCAAGACAATGCCCAGGCCGCCGTGGCAGCGCTGGTCGATGAGCCGGATGGGAAAGGGCTTGAGGATGTCGAAGAACCGAAAGAGGATGAAGGTCAGCAGCCAGGCCGCCGGGGTGGCTGGTACGGCGATGAGGGCGATGAGCATGCCGGCAATCTCGTCGATGACCACCATGCCGGGGTCGGGACGGTCGAGGATCTTTTCCGCCGCCCCGGCGATCAAAACCGCCAGGACAATGATCCCCACCAGGGCCAGGGCGTAGGTGAGCGGGGCCAAAAACAGCAGAACCAGCTGAATAGGGAAGGCCGGCAGGGTGCCCCAGGTGCCGGGGGCCTTGGGCAGCCGGCCCAGGCCGAAACCGGTGGCCAGCAGCATGATCAGCTTATCCATGATGGTCCTCGCTTTTTTGCCCACAGGCGGTGGATCCGGGAGGATGGGGTCGGGGCCGGAACCGCTCCGGCGGGGTGGCGGCAACCCGGGTGTGGATGGTCAGCAGGGGCACTCCGTGCTGCCGGGCCGCCTGCCGGCAGGATTCATATTCGGGGTAAAGCACCGCACCCCGGGGGGTATCCACCCTTTTGACCGCGATCTCTCCCCAGGGGGTATCTACTACTCCCGCCTGCCGGGGCAGGGTCCAGCGCTGCTCCCGGTGGAAACGCAGGCCGATGGCGGTGGTCTCGGTGAGCAGGCATTCCTTGAGGCCATGGGCCGTGTCCGGGGTGCTCAGAACCCGCAGCAGGTGGCCGGGGCGGCCTTTTTTCATCAGCAGCGGGGTCAGGGAAACATCCAGGGCGCCGAGGTCGAAAAGCCGCTCGCAGAGATAGGGGAAACTTTCAGGGGCCCAATCATCGAGCTGGGTTTCAATAACCTCGATGCTCTGGGCCTCGGCGGGATCTTCCGGCCGGCCGATGAGCAGCCGCAGCAGGTTGGGTTTGCCGTCGGGCCGTGGCTTGGTGCCGCCGCCATGCCCCAGGTGGCGGATGGTCATCGCCGGCATCGGGCCGAAACCAGCGGCCAGGGCCTTGACCACTGCGGCCCCGGTGGGGGTGATAAGTTCCATCTCCAGGTCCAGGCCGTAAACCGGCAGATCCCTCAGCAATTCCAGAGTGGCGGGGGCCGGCAGGGGCAGGGGACCGTGACTGGTGGCAACCCAGCCCCGGGCCAGGGGCAGCGGGGAGCAGACCACATGGTCGACCCCGAAATAATCAAAACCAATGGCGGCCCCGACAATATCGATGATGGAATCCACCGCCCCCACTTCGTGGAAATGCACCTCTCCGGCAGTGGTGCCATGCACCCGGGCCTCGGCTTCGGCCAGCAGTTGAAAAATTTTGAGCGTCCGTTGCTTAACCGCCACGCCAAGGTCCGAGTCATCAAGCAGGGCGCGGATCTCCTGCCAGCTGCGCCGGGGCTGGTCGCCGGTCACCGGCACCTTCAGGCCGAGGGCACTGATGGCGCCGCACCGAACCACTTCCGGCTCCAACTCATACCCACCCACGGGTACCAGGGTCAATTGCCGGCGCAGGTGCTCAAGGGGCAGCCCGGCATCAAGCAGGGCAGCCAGCAGCATATCCCCGGCGATCCCGGAAAAGCAGTCAAGATAGGCGATGTTGCCGGTCATGTGCCGAAACGCTGCCCCAGCTTCAAAGGGTGCCCCCGGTGGAAATCACTGATGCTCATCCGTTTGCCGCCCTCCTGCTGAATTTCTTCCACCAGCAAGCAACCCTCGCCGGTGGCGATGCCCAGCAGATTGTGCTCCGGCTGCAGCATGGTGATGGTGCCGGGCTCACCCCCGGAGGGTTCGGCGGCGACTTCCGGCCTAAAAAGCCTGGTCACTCGCCCCTCCAGGGTGGTCCGGGCCAGGGGCCAGGGATCGAGACCGCGGATCAGGCAGGAGATTTTAGCCGCCGGCAGGCTCCAGTCGATATCGCTCATGGTTTTGCACAGCGGCGGAGCCGTAGTGGCCTGGCTGTCATCCTGCTTTATCGGTATCAGTTGGTCGGCCTTGAGCAGATCCAAGGCTTCCACCAGGGCCCGCCCGCCAACTTGGGACATTTTTTCCGCCAGGCTGCCGCTGGTGTCGTCGGGAGCAATGTCAAGCCGCCGCTGGAGCAGGATATCGCCGGTGTCCATCCCCTCGTCCAGCTGCATGATGGTCACCCCGGTCTCGCTCTCCCCGTTGATGATCGCCCACTGGATGGGGGCCGCCCCCCGGTAGGCCGGCAGCAGGGAACCGTGAACATTGATGGCGCCCTGGGGAGCCAGGTTGAGCAGGGGGGCCGGCAAAATTCGGCCGTAGGCAGTCACCACCAGGAGGTCTGGTTTATAGGCCCTTAATTCATCGAGAAACTCCGGGCTCTTGATTTTGTCAGGCTGCAGCACGGGTATCCCCTGCGCCTGCGCCAGCTCTTTGGTCGGCGGCGGGGTGAGTTTTTTCCCCCGCCCCTTGGGGCGATCGGGCTGGCAGACCACCGCCACTACGTCTTCTCCGTGATCCAGCAGGGCCTGCAGGGGAGGGATGGCAAAATCCGGGGTGCCCAGATAGATGATACGGTACGGCCGGTTATCGCTCATTTTCGTCAGCCTGCAGGATTTTTTTGAGTTTTTTACGGTAAAGGGAACGTTTCAGGGGGCTGATCCGATCAATAAAGAGGGTGCCGTTTAGATGGTCCAGTTCATGCTGGATCACTCGGGCAAAAAAATCCTCGGCCTCAAAATCCAGGGGATTGCCGTCCAGATCCTGGGCCTTGACCCGGATTTTGTTGTAACGCTGGACATTGGCGGAGTATTCGCGGACGCTGAGGCAGCCCTCTTCCCCCACCTGCTGGCCCTCGGCGGCGACGATTTCCGGGTTGATCAGGACCAGTGGCGGGGGCGGTTCATCTTCGGCGGTTTTTTCCTCGCCGTCGCTTGCCGGGTGCTCTTCATCGGGTATGGTG
>PWOG01000309.1 GCA_003557565.1 Desulfobulbaceae bacterium | reverse complement strand
CGGGTGGCCGAGCTGGACTATGCCGCCGTCGCTCCCAGGGTGGGCGCTCGCCTGCAGGGCCGACGCCTGGCGATCCCCAGTCTGGGCAAGGATTTTTATATTGAGCCCGATGGCCGGATGTCCTCCGAATGCCATGTTAACCCCTGGATTATGATGCCGATGTTACGCTATCTGCTGGTCTGCAGGGGGGCGGAGGCCACCGGGGAATGGCTGCCCTTTGCCGCGCTTACGGGCGGTCAGGCTGGAGCGCCGCTTTTTGCCAAGCGCTGTGAGGAGCCTTTGCGGCGACTGGCCGACGATTACGGCGACGATTTTTTTGACCTGCTGAGCATGTTTGGGGCCGATGAATCGGGGGATCGGGTTTATATCTTCCACCCCCTGCCGCTGACGCCTTGCCAGTTGGCCTATCAGTCTCCGGAAGAGGGGCTGGAATCAAACCTGCGGATTTCTTTTGATCGCTGCGTCGAGGACAATGCCCTCCCGGAGATGCTTCACTTTCTGGGGGCCGGGATTGCCGAGATGATGGAAAAAATTCTCAAACGCCAGGCCTCTTGCTGAGTCGGGTATCGGCCCCGGGGCCGGGGTGAACGGCCGCCGCGGTTTGGCGTTCAGCCCAGCAGCCGGCCCCGGTTGCCCTGGCGGTGGTTAAGGCCTTTGTGGATTACCAGCCGGTTGCCCTCGGCCTGGCCGGCCCGGTAACTGTCGGCGAAAAGCCCCCGAGCCTTGCCGCGGACGGTGCGGAGACGGGGGTAGCGATCATGCAGGAAGCGGTGGAGTTCGGGGTCTTCGGCGCAAACCAGGCTGCTGCAGGTTGCCCCTCGGTTCTGCCCGGCCGAGGCCAGGGAGGCGGCCCGGTGGCGGTCGCCGCTTTGGGTTTCCCGGCGCCGCAGTTTATCGGCAAATCCGTTTAATACGCCAATATAGTAAGAAATTTTCTCCCGCCCGGGGGCTCCGCTCTGCTCCCGGTGGCGTCGCCAGAGCCGGGGCAGTTGCGCTTCCAGAAAGTGATAGACATACTCGGCCACGGCCAGATTTTCCCTGCTGCCCAGCAGTTCCACCGCCCGGTGGTGCCTCCGCTGACGGGGGCTGTAGAGCCAGTAGCTGATGGTTTTGACGTAGAAAAAATCCTGGAGCAGGGCGGTGAGGTAAAGGTGGTGGGACGGCAGCCGCCGCCGGCCGGTATCGATCACCAGGTAGTCGCAGTTGCCGGCGGTGTCCGATTGCCGGGGGGCGGGCCGGTGCCGGTGGGCCAGGCGCTCCAGGTTGTGCCGGCGCATCAGGTCCCCGGCCTTTTCCATGGCCAGGGCGGCTTCATGTTCGTTGGCGCTGCCCGCCAGGGCCAGCAGTTTTTCAATTTTTTCGAGCACCGGTAGGGCGTTGGCATCGGTGTCGCGCTCTGCGGCCAGCAGGCGGGAAATGTCGCTCTGGGCCCGGCGGAAGCGGGGGTGTACCCCCAGGCGGCGGCAGGCCTCCTGAAAGGCCGGTCCGTGGGGCGGTTCCTGGCCGCGGCCCAGAACCAGGTCCACATACTGGTGGCTCATCTCGTGCTTGAGCACCTCCAGTACCACCTCCCAGCCATGCTCACGGATCAGCCAGCCGGCGATCTGCAGGACCCCCGGCGGCGGTATCGGCCGCCAGGAGCCGGCCCGGCTGAGGCCCTCGCCGATGTCCAGCATCGGGGTCGGCAGCTTGACCCGGTAGTAGCGGCAGATCCGCTCATGCTCATGCAGCAGCTGGCGCTGCCAGTGCTGCCAGTTTTCCGACACGGTTGTCACGCCTCCTGAACATTGGTGGCCGTGTTTAGACCTGCCAAACATGTTGGTTGGTAAAACGAAACCAGTAATTACCCAGCTCACCCTGTCGGCGCCGGCAGAATTGATTGCCGGTAGCCAATCACAGGGTTTGCCGCCGTAAGCGTAAACGTTCAACAGTGCCGCAGGGTCGGGCAATCAGCCAGGCGTAGGGTACCCCCTGTACGTAAGCCTGGCAGAACGTTCGAAGATGCGGTGCTGCTGAACGTTTACCCGTAAGTGGTCACGGGGAGCCGCAGCTTGCGGCTAACGGTCTTGGGTTACGGAAGGAAACAGGCTCATGTCGGTATGGGGCAGAAAGAGGGCCGCCATATAATGGTCCATGAACTGGTTGTTTTCAGCCAACTCCAGATTGGTGATCAAACCCGACACCGTCACCCGCTCCCGGAAACGCTGATTGTCGCAGAGGCTGACCTTGCAGCCCATGAGCGAGCCGTTGCCCAGGTAGAAAAAACGTTCCCGGTCGATATCGGGCAGCAGGCCGATGGTGATGGCCCGTTCCAGGTCGATGTAGGCCCCGAAGTTGCCGGCCAGGATCACCCGGTCCAGGTCGGTAAAATTCATCCCCACCGATTCCAGCAGGGTGAGATAACCGGCGTACATGGCGCCCTTGGCCCGGATCAGATTGTCCAGGTCCACCTCGCTGATCACCACATCCTTGCCCAGTAGTGCGTCCTCGCCCCAGGCCAGGACATACTCCCAGCCGTCTTCGCCCTGGCGGATCCGGGGGTGTTCCAGCTTGCGGTTGATTTTGCCCTGCTGGTCGATGACTCCGGCGGAGAGCAGTTCGGCGACGATGGAGATCAGGCCCGAACCGCAGATGCCGCAGGGCTTGATCCGGTCGATGGTGATGATCATGGGCTCGAAAGTTTCCGGATGAATATGGAAGTTTTCGATGGCCCCGGAGTTGGCCCGCATCCCGTCCCGGATACCGCCGCCTTCAAAGGCTGGTCCGGCGGAACAGGCGGCGCAGACCATCCATTCCTCGTTGCCCACCACGATCTCGCCGTTGGTGCCGATGTCGATGAACAGGGTAATTTCCGGACTCTTGTACATCCGGCAGGCATGGACCCCGGCAATGATGTCGCCGCCCACGTAACTGGCCACCGCCGGGTAAAGAAAGAGCCGCACCGATGGGTGGGCCATGACTCCCAGGCCGGCCGCCCGGGTCAGCGGCAGGTGGCTGCAGGTGGGAACATAGGGAGCTTCCCGGATGTACTTGGGGTTGAGCCCCAGCAGCAGATGGCTCATTATGGTGTTGCCGGCGGCCATGATGTAGCTGATGTCACTGGGGTTGATCACCACCGTTTTGCAGACCGATTCAATGATGATGTTGATGGTCCGCACCACCTTCTCCTGCAGGGTGCGCAGGCCGTTGCCCCGCTGGGAGTAAACGATGCGGGAGATGACATCCTCGCCGTAGGCGATCTGGTCGTTGTAGGCCGAAGCCTCGGCGATGACCTCGCCGGTGTTGAGATCGATGAGCATGCCGCAGACCGTGGTGGTGCCGATGTCCACCGCCAGGCCGTAAAGGTGGGCGGTGGTGTCGCCGGGTTCCACGGCGATGAGCCGGGACGGCTCCTCGGCCCGCCGGCCTTTGAGCAGAATCACCGTCACCTCCCAGTCGGCCTCCCGCAGGGTAAAAGGCAGCTCTTTGAGCAGCTCGGGGTGATCGTAGGTGGGTTCCTCGCAGTCGTGGCAGTCCCGGCGGATGGCCCGCATCAGCCGCTGGAGATCGGGGGTGTTGTT
>PWOG01000295.1 GCA_003557565.1 Desulfobulbaceae bacterium | reverse complement strand
CGGGCCGGCTTGCGTACTGATGTATGATTCGCCGTCCCGATCACCGCAACCTGCGGCACCCTGCGGGCGCTTACCCTATTTTGCGGCGATCGGGCCGGCTTGCGTACTGATGTATGATTCGCCGTCCCGATCACCACAACCTGCGGCACCCTGCGGGCGCTTGTACCATTTGACCCCGGGAATCACTTATTTTTTGTTGTTTGGTACCTGCTGCAACCAATGCTTATGGAATTTGAAAAATTGTCGCCGCCTGTTGTATAATGTCACGCTGTATAAATGGCGTTTGCTTGCAAAAATATATTGCATGGCGTGGAAAGTCGGCGTAAAGTCGCGCGGTTGCGGGGCTGAAAATTTAGCGGGGCCGCTTTAAATCACCGGCGGCTTGCCGGCCTTTGGTTTGACGCCGGCGGATCATACCGGCGGGAGGGCGTGAAATATGGCACATCAGGACAGTTTCGACCATAAAGAGGCCCAGAATCAGTTGCGGCGCTTTTTTGCCGGTATGCCCCGTCAGATCCCGCTGCTGCTGTTCAGTGTTCCAGATGTTAACGCCCCCTTCACCGACGGGATCAGAAAGGTGGTCGCCACCATTGGCGAGGTCACCGACCAGGTCACCTTGCAGGAATATCCCCTGGATCATGATTTTGCCCGGCAACGGGGAATCATTGCTTCTCCCACCCTGGTTTTTGCGGTCGACCCGCTGGATATCCGCTGGCTGGGCGCTCCCCTGGGGCACGAAATCCAGACCTTCATGGAGGCTCTCGCCATCATCGGCAGGGGAGAGCCGGGCTTGAGTGAACCGGCGGCCAAGGAACTGGCCAAACTGGATGAACCCAGAAAGATCAAGGTTTTTGTCAGCCCTTCCTGCCCCTATTGCCCACAGGCGGCGGTGGACGCCATCCGCCTGGCGGTGGCCCGGCCGGAACTGGTCAGCCTGGAAATTATTGATATCCAGGCCAACCCTGAGCTGGCCGATCGCTACGAAGCCCACAGTGTGCCTCAAATATTTGCCAATGATCATCTGATCTATCTGGGGGCTCCGAGCCAGGAACTGCTGGTTGCCTCCCTGGTGGCCCTTGAACCCCGGAGCTATTTTATTCCCGACAGCGACGCCGAGGAAATCGACTGCGATCTGCTGATTGTCGGCGGCGGCCCAGCCGGCCTCACCGCCGGTATTTATGCCAACCGCAGCGGCCTGAAAACCGTGGTGGTGGAAAAAGGGGCTCTGGGCGGCCAGATCGCCATCACCCCCATGGTGGAGAACTATCCCGGCTTTACCCAGGTGGGTGGGCAGACCCTGGTGGACATCCTGGTCAGTCACGCCCTGGAGTATGTGGACATTTTTCCCGGAGAAGAGGTCCAGGAAATTGTGCGGGGGAACAAATTTATGATCACTACCAACCGGCGCCGCTACCAGGCCCGGGCGGTGCTGCTGGCCACCGGAGCCGCTGTCCGCCATCTTGGGGTACCCGGAGAACAGCGGCTGGCCGGGCGGGGAATAAGTTATTGCTCCACCTGTGACGGCCAGCTGTTTATCGGTAAAAAGGTGATTATAGTGGGCGGTGGCGACAGTGCCGTAACCGATGCCCTGCACCTGCACCAGATTGGCGTCCAGGTTACCCTGGTCCACCGGCGCGACAAGCTGCGGGCCCAACAGCGCCTGATAACCGCGCTGGAGCAATCTTCCATTACCGTAATGTACAATACCACGGTGGTCGAGATCCTGGGCAAAGCCCGGGTCGAGTCGGTGCGGCTTCATGACTCGGCCACCGGCGAAGATTTCAACATGGCGTTTGATGGGGTTTTTATCGCCATCGGCTATAGCCCGGCCGTGGATCTGGCGGAGAGCCTGGGGGCGGAGTTGACCCCCGACGGCTATATAAAAAGAGACCAGGGTCATCGCACCACGGTACCGGGTTTATATTCGGCAGGCGATGTGGAAGGCGGCGCCAAACAGATTGTCACCGCCGCCGGCCAGGGAGCCGAGGCGGCCCTGGCCATCTTCGAGGATCTGGTCAATCCATATTGGGTTGACCAGCAAAGCGGGGACTGATACCAATCCTTTAATTCGATGTCGACATACAGGTTGGTCGTGTCGCCGTAAACGTTTGCCAGAAGGGTTTCGGTCGTCATGGCAACCTTAAATGTGGTGCCTGACAAGATTTCCTTGTCGATAAATTTTTCTTTTTTGCTATCTTTGAGTATTCAGCAACACCAGGAAGGTCCGGCGGGTACAGTTGCCGGCGGCTTATAGAGTTTTTTCTTAACAAGGACTTTGCATGGCTCAGAAACCCCAGAAATCCACATTGCGAGCATCGGTGAAGGATCAGTCCGGTGCCGGCAAACTCAAGATCGGCGAAATGCTGCGCAAGGAAGGGCAGGTCAGCAGCAACCAGCTCGATGAGGCCGTGGCCATCCAGAAGAAACACGGCGGTCGCCTGAGTTCCATCCTTTTACGACTCGGCTATATTGATGACAACACGGTGCCCAACTTCCTGAGCCGGCAGCATAACTATCAGCAGGTGGCCATTTCCAAGGAAGCTCCCAAGGCCAATGCCCTGGCCAAGCTGCCGTATTCCATTGCGCACAAGTACTTGGCTTTTCCCCTGCGGGTTATCGGGAAAAACCTGCAGGTTACCATGGCCGAACCCACCGACACCCAAGCGGTGGAAAACCTCCAGGGCGAAGCAAAGATGCCCTTGACCGTCTGTGTCTCCAAGGAAAAGGAGATCATCGACGCCTATAAAACCTATTATCAGATTCGTGACGAGGATTATCAAAAACTTCTGGGTGAAGGCAGCGATCAGCAGGGAGACACGGAAGAACCCGAGGTCAAGATCGACGACTTCGGAGCCCTGGCTTCCGAGGCCGCCGACGGGATGGAGCTGGACAGCCTGGAAGAGGAGGAGAGCACCAGCCAGTACTCGGCCTCCGATGCCCCGATCATCAAACTGGTCAACGGTATTTTGTTCAAGGCAGTGCAGGACGGAGTCAGCGACATCCATATCGAGCCCTACGAAAAAAATCTCCAGGTCCGATACCGGCTCGATGGCGCTCTCTATAAATCGATGAATCTGCCGCTGAACATCAAAAATGCCCTTAATTCGCGGCTCAAGATCATGGCCCAGCTGGATATCACCGAACGGCGGATTCCCCAGGACGGCCGGATCCGGATCAAGATGGGCCGCAACCGGGCCATCGACTTTCGGGTCTCGACGCTGCCCACCCTCTTTGGTGAATCCATTGTTATGCGGATTCTCGACAAGTCCAGCCTCAACGTCGATCTGACCCAGCTGGGTTTCGAGGAAAAAACCTTCGAGATGCTCAGGCGCTGCATCAACCGGCCCCAGGGTCTGCTTCTGGTCACCGGACCCACCGGCAGCGGTAAGACCGTCACCCTGTACTCCATACTCAACTCCTTGAACAGTGAGGATATCAAAATTCTCACCGCCGAGGATCCGGTGGAGTTCAACTTCAAGGGAATCAACCAGGTCAACGTCATCAACGAGGTGGGGATGACCTTTGCCGCGGCGCTCAAGGCTTTTCTCCGTCAGGATCCGGACAT
>PWOG01000255.1 GCA_003557565.1 Desulfobulbaceae bacterium | reverse complement strand
GGCGGGTTCAAGCTGTACCAGCAGCTCAAGCCGCTGATGCCCGCCCTGCAAAGTAACTGGCTGATCGCCCACGTTATTGCCAGTTTTGTGGGTTACGCCTGCTTTGCCATTGCCTTTGGCATGGCGGTGATGTACCTCACCAAGGCCTGGAATGTGGAAAGAAGCGGCCAGCCCGAAGGGACCGGTGTTTTTGCCTCCCTGCCGCCACTGAAGACCATCGATGAGGTGATTTACAAAACCATCTTTTTCGGCTTTATCTGGTTTACCGTGGGCGGCTTGATCTTCGGCGCCATCTGGGCCAACTCGGCCTGGGGCACCTACTGGAGCTGGGACCCCAAGGAAACCTGGTCGCTGATCACCTGGTTTATTTATGCCGCCACCCTGCATGTTCGCTATACCCGGGGCTGGAGCGGCAACAAGATCGCCTGGCTGGCGGTGCTGGGGTTTGCTTCCACCCTCTTCACCTATTACGGAGTAAACTTCCTGCTCTCCGGCCTGCACAGTTACGCCTAGCCGGCAGGGAGATTCCGGGCACTTTTTATATAAAATTTTCTTGATGACTATGTACCAGATCTATTTAGCAAACGGGAAAATGATGCTGGGACCATCGATGGCCCCAGTAATTTGCAACACCAAAATGAGAGGAGGATTAACCAAATGAAATTGACTGCAAGTGTTATCACCATCCTGGCCGCTTTGGCTTTCGTAGGCACCGCCATTGCTTCCATGCCCGGCGACACCGCAGAATTTGACGGTGGCTCCATGGGCGGCGTGGTCTTTGATGGCCAGGTTCACGCCGATGCCGGCCTGAGCTGCGATGCCTGTCATACCGATATTTTTCAGATGGCACGGCAAGCTGAAATCAGCATGGCCGACCACAACGGCGGCAATTACTGCTTTTCCTGCCACCAGGACGGCGGTAAGGCCTTTGCCAGCAACGACAACTGCGCTCGCTGCCATCAATAATTGTCGGCGTCGCAAAAAGCCGCGCCGCCGACTGGGCACGCGTTGTAACTAATTGTTTTCGAGTTACCGACCAACTTGTTTGGCGGGTTTTTGCGAGGTTTTCATAATTAAGGGCTCGCCAAGAAGAAGAAACCTTTTTGGTCAAAATGACCATTGCGGCAACTTCCAGTCCGAGCCCTGTCGGTGCCACATCTTTAGAAGTACCGATACAATAATCCCATGCGGATAAAGTTACAGTTCAAGCCGCCCCTTGCCGGGCGGCTTTTTTTTCGCCTTGCCGAACTCTGACCCCGGATTCCACCCTGGCCGAGAAAGCGCCTTTTTCCGCTCGCTTCTTGCCTGATGATCATCCAATTGGTACTATAGGGTATACGCTCCCCTGATTAAACAGCGAATCCCCGTTGACCGCAAACCAACCACTTTTTGGTATCCGGAACCAGTGACCACAAGACGCGCCAGTAAAAACAACAAGCGAATCTGGAACCACACCCAGCTGTCGCTGTTTTTCCTCTTCATTGCCGGCGGCCTGACCACCCTGATCGGCAGCGTGATTTTTATCTACATCACCATGAATCTGCCGGACATCGGCTCACTGGACAGTTATCAGCCGGCCCAGACCACCCTGATCTTTGACCACCAGGGCGAAGTGGTTGACCGGATATTCACGGAAAACCGGGTCGTCAAACCGCTGGACCAGATGCCCGAACAGCTTGTCCTTGCCTTCATCGCCGCCGAGGACGCCCGTTTCTACGAACATGGAGGACTGGACGGCTGGTCCATTGTCCGGGCCCTGGTCAATAATCTGCGCACCGGTGATCGCCGCCAGGGCGGCAGTACCATTACCCAGCAGGTGGCCCGGGCCTTGCTGCTCAGCCGGGAAAAAACTTACAGCCGCAAGATCCGCGAAGCCATCCTCGCCTACCGCATCGATCAAAGATTGAACAAAGATGAGATCCTCCACATTTATCTCAACCACATCTACCTTGGCAGCGGCGCCTACGGGGTGGAAGCAGCGGCCTGGACCTATTTCGATAAATCGGCCCAGGATCTTAATCTGGCGGAAATGGCGCTGCTGGCCGGCCTGCCCCAGGCCCCCAGCCGCTACACCCCCTTTCGTGATTACACCGCGGCCAAACGCCGCCAGGCGTACGTTCTGAACCGCATGGCGGAGGAGGGCTACATCACCCCCACCGCCGCCCGCCGCGCCTACCTTCATCCTCTACTATGGAACACCCCGCAGAACTTCAAACCGGAAAACGGTTATTTTCTCCAACAGGTCCGAAACCGGGTGGAGCAGCGCTACGGCAGGAAAAGACTGTATGCCGGAGGCCTGCGTATACACACCAACCTGGATCAGGAGTTGCAGCAAAGGGCGGCGGCGGCGGTGAAACAAGGGGTGAAAAACTGGGAGCTCCGCCGTGGAGGTGGTGCCCCCAACGAGCGCCCCCAGGCCGCCCTGATCGCCATGGAAGCCGGCAGCGGCCTGGTAAGGGCGGTGAGCGGCGGGACCGATTTCAACGTCACCCAGTTTGACCGGGCCACCCAGGCCCGCCGCCAGCCCGGCTCGGCCTTCAAACCCATTATTTATGCCGCCGCCCTGGAACAGGGGATGACCCCGGCCAGCATCATCGTCGATGAGCCCATGCGCCTGCGCGGCGCCGAGTCCGGACGGGTCTGGGAGCCGAAAAATTTCAACGACAAATTCCACGGCCCCACCACCCTGCGCGACGGCCTGGTTTTTTCACGCAACATACTGTCGATCAAAATTATGCAGCAAATCGGGATCAATCCGGTGGTCAAGCTGGCCAGGCAGCTGGGAATCAGCAGCCCGCTGCACAATAATCTCTCCCTGGCCCTGGGGTCGGCGGAAATCTCCGTTTTCGAACTGACCGCCGCCTACGGGGCTTTGGCCAACGGCGGGGTCTATCACCGGCCGACCTTCATCAATAGTGTCCGCGACAGCCGGGGCAATATCCTGGAGCAACATCAGAGCGACGGCCACCAGGCGCTGGATGCACGCACCGCCTACCAGGTCACCAGACTTTTACAGGGAGCAATCAAAGAGGGAACCGGCCGCCGGGTGGCCGCCATCGATCTGCCGGCGGCCGGCAAGACCGGCACCACCGACAGCTACATGGACGCCTGGTTCATCGGCTACAACCCGGAACTGGTCACCGGGGTATGGATGGGCTTTGACCGCCCCAGATCACTGGGCAACAACGAAAGCGGGGCCCGGGCCGCCGCCCCGGTTTGGCTGGATTTCATGCAGGGGGTCAAACATCGGCTCCGGGCAGAGGAGTTCAAGCGCCCGCAGGGAATCGTGATGGCCCCCATCGATAACGCGGTGGGGGGATGGGAGGAAGAGGCATCCCGCCGTATATCCTGGGAAGCCTTTCGGACCGACAACCTGCCGCCGGCCCTGCTCTCGACCAGACCGGCGGCATCACCCACGACCACCAGGAAACTTCAGGAACTAAGGCGCCAAATTGAAAACCTGTAAACGTCCAGCGACGCTGATGGACGTTTACAGGCGGTGATGCGGCAATTGCCGCGGCGTAAACGTTCAGCAGCACCGCACCTTGTAGCGATCAGCCAGACTTGAGT